>NZ_RZST01000335.1:0-6283 GCF_003997575.1 Mesorhizobium sp. M1A.F.Ca.IN.022.07.1.1 | reverse complement strand
CCTCGACGGCAGGTCGCTGGCGTCCTGGCTCGACGGCGAGGAGCCGGCCGACTGGCGCGACGCGGCGCACTGGGAATTCGATTTCCGCTCGGTCGCCGACGGCGAAGCCGAGCGGCATTTCGGCATCGGCTCACGCGACTGCAACCTTGCCGTCCTTCGCACCGAGGCTTTCAAATATGTCCATTTCGGCGGCGGCCTGCCGCCGCTTCTCTTCGACCTGTCTAAGGATCCGGACGAGTTGAGCAACGTCGCGCACGACCCCGCCTATCTGCCGGTGCGCGTGGAACTCGCCGAGAAGATGCTCACCTGGCGCGCCAACCATCTCGACCAATCACTCGCGCTGGCGGAGCTGACAAAGGACGGAGTGGTCGGCCACGTGAGCAAGACAGCAGGCAGCAGGGAATAGCGAAACGCGTATTCCCTGCTGCCTGCTGCTGCTGCCTGGTCCCTTACTGCAGGACCATCCTCTGCTTGTCGCGGTTTGCGGCATAGGAGCTCTTGTCGTAGGCTGCCTGCGCCTCCAACTGCTCCTTGGTGAAGTTGGTGTAGAGATACTTGTTGCCGTCCTTGTCGGTCATGAACTTCAGCTTATCCATGCCGAGGGCGACTTCCTTCTCGCCGATGCCGAGGAAACCGCCGACATCGATAACCACCGCATCCGGCTTGTTGTCGGGCGTCAGCACGACGTCGCCAATCTCGCCGATCTCGACATCGTTGGCGCCGTATACCGTGGTGCCCTTCAGATCGTCGACTCTGATGTTGCCCATCGGCATTTCGTTCAACGTCGATTTGTCGATCGAGGCTGTCTTGGTCGTGTCGGTGGCGGCTGTGCCGGTATCGGCTGGCTTGTTCTCAGCCGTCGTATTCGCAGCCGGCGCCGCGGGCTTGGTCTCAGCCGTCGTCTGGGCCGGCTGAGCCGGTTTGGCCTCCTTGTCGGCCGTGGTGTCGGACGAGGTCACGGCAGGGGTGGTCGTTGCCGGAGCAGTGTTCGAAGCCGTGGTGGCTGCGGCCGGCGCCGGATCATAGGCCTTGCGGTTGAAGTCCGGCTGAGCCTCCAGCTCTTCCTTCGTCGTCTCGGCGATCAACCAGCGATCGCCATTCTTCTCTGCCCATTTGGCCTTGGCGAAGTCGAAGGTAACGTTCTTCTCGCCAATGCCCAGGAAGCCGCCGACGCCGATCACGAGGGATTCGGCCTTGCCGTCCTTGGCAAGAACGATGTCGTTGACGTCACCGATCTTTTGGGCGTCGTCGGCGGTTCCGTTATAGACCGACTCGCCCATGATGTTGGTGGCGAGATTGCCTTCAGCCTTCTCTACCGGCTGGGCCGGCTGCGCGGGCGCTTGCGCCGTTCCGGTGTCGGTGGTCGCAGGCTGCGTGGCATCGGTCGTTTGCGCCGGGGCCGGATCATAGGCCTTGCGATCGAAGGCCGCCTGTGCGTTCAGCTCGTCTTTGGTCGTCTTCGCTACGAGCCAGCGGTCGCCGTTCTTCTCGGCCCATTCCAGCTTGTTGTAATCGAAGGCGACATCCTTGGTGCCGACGCCAAGAAATCCGCCGACGCCGATGATGACGGATTTTACGTTGCCGCTTGCATCGAAAACGACGTCGTCGACCTTGCCGATGTCTTCGGCATCGTCGCCGGTCCCATTATAGACCGATTCACCGATGATATTGGTCATCAGCGCCCCGTCTGCACGTACTACTGGAGCTTGGGTCTCGGCGGCGGGCGCGGGGGTTTCGGTGGCGGGCGCCTGCGCCGGTGCAGGCGTTGTGTTCTGCGCAAAGGCCCCGGTTGCTAGGAGGGTTGCAAGCGCGGTCGTTGCAAAAAGAGTGCGGATCATGATCGTCTCTCCTCGTGCCTGATTTCCTACGCGCCGCGTTCGCGGCCTCGCACAAGGCAAGGGCGAGCGCGGCAATATTCCACAATTTCACAACGTCGTGAGGGGAGCCTTGTTCCAAACGGCGCCCGTCCACGGCGCTTGACTTGCTCGCTGACGCGGAACCTTCGGCGGCCCCTTTCCGTTTCAGCCTGCGGCTGAGAACTCGTTTTTGGCCTAACAATAGCAGGAAGAGGGGCATGCGGTTTGCTGCGGTGCTGAACAAGGACGGGGGCACCCTGCGCACGACCGATGTTGCAGCCTTTGCCGACCGGGTCCGCGAGCTTCTGGAAGCGGCCGGCCATTCGGTTCAGATCGACATCGTTGCGGGCGGCGAAATCGCCACGGCTTTGGAAAAGGCCATAGCCAGGCGCACCGTCGATGTCGTGCTGGCCGGAGGCGGCGACGGAACGGTGTCCACCGCCGCCTCGCTTCTGATGAACAAGAAGAAGGCGTTGGCCATATTGCCGGCTGGTACGATGAACCTTTTCGCGCGCAGCCTTGGCATCCCCCAGACACTGGAAGCCGCCTTGAAGGCCTTTACCGACGGCGAGGTCAAGGCGGTCGATATGGCGACCGCGAATGGCCGTCCCTTCGTGCATCAATTTTCAATCGGCATGCATGCCAGAATGGTCCAGCTCCGCGAGAAGATGGATTTTGGCTCGCGGCTGGGAAAGATGCGGGCGTCGGTTCGCGCCGCATGGGCAACGATCAAGAACCCGCGCACCCTGAAGGTGACCTTGACCATCGGCAAGACCGACATCATCACCCGCGCGACCGGAATTGGCATCAGCAACAACCTGTTCGGCGAGGGTCATCTGCCTTATGCGGACAATCCGGCCGGCGGCGTGCTTGGCATCTATGTCAGCGTTGCGCGCCGGCGCCGTGACTTGGTAAAATTGCTGCTTGCCATGCTGCGCGGCCGGTGGCGCCAAAGCGAACATGTCGAGATCCACCAGGCTGACAAGGCCGTGCTGAAAATTCATTCCTCGCCGACAAAGTTCAAGGCGGTGATGGACGGAGAGTTGGTCAAGCTGGAACGCGAAACCACGGTCGAGATCCATCCAGCGACCCTTAACGTGCTGGTCCCTAGAAGCAGCGCGCAGGCAAAGGCAGCCTGAATGGAGCCAAGACTCAAAACTACTGTGTTTGACCGCTGGGAGCAGGCGCCTGCTCGGTCCCTGGAGGTTGTGGGACGTGCTGCTGTTCGGTGCTCGGCTCTTTGATCAGCACGCCATAAATCTCGGCTACGCCCCAGGCGATGAATACCAGCAGCAGCCCGGCGACGAGAATCCTGAGCGCATGCCAGCCCCAGTGCCCCTGGCGGGCTTCGTTTTCAGGAACGGTCTTGGGCATTGTCGGTCTCCAGGTGTGGGGGCGCGCACGCCGAGCACGGGATGGTCGGGTAACGGACCCTTTCCGCGAAAGTTCCCAATCCGACAGCTATATCCGGCACGGTCGGCCGCCCCGACCGGCTTGCCGCGCCTATGGCGTTTCGCTGCGATCCTTTTCTCGAGGCCCAGCCTTCACGTTCTCGCGGTAGATGGCGAAGGCGGCGAGCGCGATCGCGGGCGCGAGAAGCGTGCCCAGGCCGCCCTTGCTTTTCGCGAGCGCCGGGAGCAACGCGAGCGCCGCGGTTACGCCAACCGCCGTCATGTCGGCCTTTCGCCTTCGCGCGCGCCGCCGCGCCCGCATGCTGGTTGTCAACTTGTGGATCACGACAATCAGCCCGGCGATCACCAGGAAGCCGATGCCGAAGCCGAGGCTGGTCGCTAACGGCCCGTAGCGCGCCGCCAGCCAGATATACGCCGCGCCGATGAGGAAACCGACGCCGCACAGGGCAAAAACACCGGCAAGCCCGTAGAGGATTGCGGTCAGCCGCGCTCTTTGCAAGGCCGCCACCGCCTCGCCGGAAGCAAGGCCGGAAATAAGCGAAACCAGCGTCCCCATATGAGGGCTGCTAGCGGCGCGACAGCAGCGCGAACAGGAAGCCTACTCCCGCCGCAATCGCCAGCGACGTCACCGGCTTTTCGCGAACGCTGGCTATCAACTGCGCTTCCAAATCCTGAGCACTTCCGCGCATGCTTTCGAACGCTGCCTCGCCGTGCGCGCGCAGCTGCTCGACGCCTTCGGCGGCCGCGCGGCGCGCTGCCCCGTAACTGTCGTCCCGGGTCTTGGCCAATTGCCTGGTGAGCTCTTCGATATCGGCCTTCAACTGCCGGATGTCGGCTTCGAGGTCGGCGCTGGGGGGAGTATCTGTTGCGGATCTGCCTGCGGCGGTCGCCATTGCGTAACTCCTTAAGTTTGCTTCCATTTCAACGCTTGGCCGAGACCGGGGTTCCGTTCTGCCGGTCCGGCTCGTCGTCAGATGAGCGGTCTGCGCTCCTCACCCAAACCTTGCCAGCCGGCCAGCTCCGTCAGCCCCTCATGGCTGAGAACCTCGCAACCACCGTCACGCCAAATGATCAGCTTACGGTCCATCAGCTTGCGGATCGTCTTGTTGGTATGCACCAGCGAAAGGCCGAGCGTATCGGCGATATGCTGCTGCGTGATCGGGATCTGCACCGGCCGCTTGCCGTTCAGGCCCGCGCCCCGGGCACGGCTGGAGATGAAGGCGACAAGATAGGCGGTGCGCTCCAGCGCGGAACGGCGACCGATGCTCAGCAGGTTTTCATCGAGCATGCGCTCCTCGCGCGACGCCATCCAGGTGATGTCATAGGCCAGGCCCGGGTAGTTACGGTAAAGCTCGTGCAATTGGTCGCGCTCGAAGACGCACAGCAGCATCGGCGACAAGGCCTCGACGGAATGCTGCATCTCGCCCATTAGGCTGCCTTGCAGGCCGATGAGATCGCCGGGCATGGAATAGTTGAGGATTTGCCGCCGCCCGTCGGGCAACAGCTTGTAGCGGAATGCCCAGCCTGAAAGTATGGTGTAGAGATGCGCGCTGTGGCTGCCTTCGACCAGCACGGTCGCCCCCTTGTCGACCGCAAGCTCTCCTTTCTTGAAGCCGCTGACGAACAACAGCTCCTGGCTCTCGAATTCGCGAAAGACTGGCAGCGGCCGCAGCGGGCATTTGCCGCAAGGATATTGGCGGGTGGCAAGGGAATATGCGCTCTGGCCGGACATTTCGACCCCTCTTCGAAACCCCTGCCCCGATCGGGCGAATACAAACGCTTCACCCGGACCGAGGTTCCGCCGCTCACGCAATGCATCGCCGGTCATGTCTTTTTTAAATGACAGAGCGTCGAATACCGCGCATGACTGCAGCCTTATAGGAGTCGCCGCCACGTGCCCCCATTGCTAGACGGATTGCGTATCCTGGTCTTGGAAGACGAATTCCTGATAGCGATGGATGTCGAGCAACTATGCCGCGACCAAGGGGCCGCCGAGGTCACGATTGTTGGCGACCTGGCTGAAATCGACCTGCGGGATGGGTTTTCCTGGTTCGACGCCGCTATCGTCGACCTGATGCTCGGCGGCACCTCGACACTCGACTTCGCCGGGCGGCTGCGCAGCGCAGGCATTCCATTCGTCTTCGCGTCCGGCTACTCCGACGCCGAGGATCTCGAAGGCTCTTTTCCCGAGATTAAGCTGGTCACCAAGCCCTACTCGGGAGACGATCTGATCCAGGCCCTGGCGCTCGCCTGCAGGCGCGCGAAAGCGGCGTGACGACGTAGCGTCGAAGAGCCGGAGGTCGGTGTCAGGCGGCGTTTGATCCTGTCACCTGCGCCGAGATCGCGTCGGGGCCGTATTCGTCCTCGCCAGAAATCTTCAGGATGTCCTGCAGCCGGGCGCGCGCGCGGCTGACCCGGCTCTTGATCGTGCCCACCGCGCAGCCGCAGATCTCCGCCGCCTCTTCGTAGGAAAAGCCGGACGCGCCGATCAGGATGATCGCTTCGCGCTGATCCTCCGGCAGCTGCTCCAGCGCGCCGCGAAAATCCTTGAGATCGAGCTGGCCATGCTGGGCCGGGTGGACGGCGAGCCTGGCGGTCATGATGCCGTCGCTGTCCTGCACCTCGCGGCCGCGCTTGCGCATCTGCGAATAGAATTCGTTGCGCAGGATGGTGAACAGCCAGGCCTTGAGGTTGGTGCCCGGCTGGAAACTCTCATGTTTGTCCCACGCCTTGACCAAGGTTTCCTGGACGAGGTCGTCCGCCTTGTCGGCATTCTGCGTCAGCGACACCGCAAAGGCGCGCAGGCTTGGGATCGCGCCGAGCAGCTCGGTCTTGAAGCTC
Organism: Mesorhizobium sp. M1A.F.Ca.IN.022.07.1.1; assembly: GCF_003997575.1. Lineage (NCBI taxonomy): Bacteria > Pseudomonadati > Pseudomonadota > Alphaproteobacteria > Hyphomicrobiales > Phyllobacteriaceae > Mesorhizobium > Mesorhizobium sp. M1A.F.Ca.IN.022.07.1.1. Next base: position 174 of record NZ_RZST01000335.1, on the reverse strand, counting down.
TGGGAGACCGCCGCCATGTCTCAGTCCTTTTTCTCGGCGGGTTCGGCCTTTTCCAGCTGGCTGAGCAACTGAGCGAATCGATCCGGCACCTGATCGGAGACCAGCTCGTCGTAATATTGCTTGAGTTTGCGGGCGATTTCGGAGTTCGGTCCGAGCGGACTGCTACCCCCGTTC
>NZ_RZST01000334.1:0-6305 GCF_003997575.1 Mesorhizobium sp. M1A.F.Ca.IN.022.07.1.1 | reverse complement strand
GAATGAAGGCGAAAAGGCTGGTGAAGAAATTCCGCACCGCCTTTTTCCCTTCCTACACCAGCATGCCCATCGGGTTTTCGATCCTGACGCCCGACTTCCTGCGCAAGGACGGCGCGCTTGAGATCGTCGTTGCCGCCAAGCCCGACGTCTTCAACCACAATCTGGAAACCGTGCCGTCGAATTACCTGACGGTGCGGCCCGGCGCCCGCTACTTCCACTCGATCCGGCTGCTGCAGCGCGTGAAAGAACTCGATCCGTCGATCTTCACCAAGTCCGGCATCATGGTTGGCCTCGGCGAGGAGCGGAACGAAGTGCTGCAGCTCATGGATGACCTGCGTTCGGCAAATGTCGACTTCATGACCATCGGCCAATACCTGCAGCCTTCGAAGAAGCACCATCCGGTGATCCGCTTCATCACGCCGGACGAGTTCAAGTCCTTTGAGACGATCGGCAAGACGAAGGGCTTCCTGTTGGTGGCTTCGAGCCCGCTGACGCGCTCCTCGCATCATGCCGGCGAGGATTTCGCCAGGCTGCGCGCGGCGCGCGAGGCGCAGCTCAAGAAGGCCAGCTGACGCTTTCATGCCGAAATTCGAAGCCACCCGACGCGTCGCCTACACGCCGGAACAGATGTTCGCGCTGGTGGCGGATATCGAGACCTATCCGCAATTCCTGCCGCTCTGCGAGGCGCTGACGGTGCGCTCGCGCAAGGAGCGCGACGGCCGCACCATCCTCGTCGCCGACATGAGCATCGGCTACAAGGCGATCCGCGAGACCTTTACGACCCAGGTGCTGCTCAAGCCCGACGAGAACGCCATCGACGTCAAATACATCGACGGCCCGTTCAAATATCTCAGCAACATCTGGCGCTTCGATCCGGCCGATGGCGGCTGCGAAGTGCATTTCTTCATCGACTACGAATTCAAGAGCCGCATTCTCGGCGCGCTGATGGGCACGATGTTCGATCGCGCCTTCCGCATGTTTTCCGAAGCATTCGAGAAGCGAGCGAACGTGATCTACGGCGCAGCGCAAGGCACGCCTGATCCGCGGATAGCCTAGGCCAGCGCTCGCAGGCCGAGCTGCAGCGCGTGCCGGACCGTCTCGTGGCGGATGAATTCCCGCCCCTTATGACCAAACAGCTGGCGCTCGACGACGGCCGGCTGGCCGGCAAATGCCATCCCGAACCAGACGAGACCCACCGGCTTTTCCGACGAGCCGCCGCTCGGGCCGGCAATTCCGGTGACCGCAAGGGAGAGGCTCGCGCGCGAATGCGTCAGCGCGCCCGCAGCCATCTCCCTGACCGTCTCACCCGAGACCGCGCCATGCGCCTCAAGCGTCGCCGCGGAGACGCCGAGCATCTCCATCTTGGCTTCGTTGGAATAGGTGATGAAGCCGCGATCGACCACGGCGGAAGAGCCGGCAATGTCGGTCAGTGCTGCAATGATCAGACCGCCGGTGCAGCTCTCGGCCGTGGCCAGCATGATGCCGCGCTGCTGACAAGCCTGGAGCAGGGCGTTGGCTAATTCCGCGTTGCTCATGCCGGCACGTCTCCCGGATAGACGACGCTGGCGGTCGCGATCGCCGCAATGCCTTCGCCGCGCCCGACAAAGCCGAGCTTCTCGTTGGTCGTCGCTTTGATGGAAACGCGTTCCGGCGCAATGCCGAGCATCGCCGCCAGCGCCGCCGTCATCGCCTCGCGATGCGGCCCCACCCGCGGCGCCTCGCAGATCAGCGTGATATCGGCATTGGCGATGCGCCCGCCGCGCTCGCGCACCAGCGTCGCCGCATGCTCGACGAAGATTTTCGAGGCAACGCCCTTCCATTGCGGGTCCGACGGCGGGAAATGCGTGCCGATGTCGCCGGCGCCGCAGGTGGCGAGCAACGCATCGGTGAGCGCATGAAGCCCGACATCGGCGTCCGAATGGCCGGAGAGTTTCCGGTCATAGGGGATAGTGACCCCGCACAGCGTGACATGGTCGCCCGCTTCGAACGCGTGCACATCGTAGCCATTGCCGGTGCGGATGTCCGGAAAGCGCGGCAGCGCATTTGAGAGCCGCTGGTCGGCCATCGCGATATCCCTTGCCCAGGTGAGCTTGATGTTGTCCGGCGAGCCCTGGACGATCTTGACCGGAATATGCGCCCATTCGGCGATCGCCGCGTCGTCGGTGAACTCGCTTTTGCCGAGATGATGCGCCTTCTCGTGCGCCGCCAGCAACGGCCAGAACGGGAAGCCTTGCGGTGTCTGCGCCGCGTGCAGGCCGGCCCTCGACACCGTCTCCTCGATCATGCCCTCGGCCGATTCCCGCTTGAGCGTGTCGGCGACGGGCAGCGCCGGCAGGGCGCCCTGGCGCTCGCCGATGGCCTCGATGGTTCGGTCGATGAGCCCATGGTCGACAAACGGGCGCACCGCATCATGCACCAGCACCTTTGCCGGCGCCTGCTCCCTCAGCGCCAAAAGTCCCAGCCGGACGGAAGCCTGGCGGGACGGACCGCCCATGACGATGAGCGTGTGCGTAGCATTAGCTCCCGCCGCGCGCTCGAACAGCTCGCGGTCGTCGGCATGGATCGCCACCACCACTGGCCCGACGGCTGGATGGGACAGGAATCTTTCCAGCGTATGCGCAATGACGGCGCGTCCGCCGATGCGCTGATACTGCTTCGGCCCCTCGGCCTGTCCGGCACGGGCGCCGCGGCCGGCGGCGACAATGACCACGCCGACCTTGCCGTCCGGTTTTTCACTTGTGTCAGTCATGGCGAGAGGCTTAGTCGCGGCTCGCAGGGAAGGCCAGCATTTTCCAAAATGCGCCTTAATGTGACGTCATTGCGCGTTGCACAATGGCTTGCTTCTGGCTACACAATGTGCAGCAATCGAACATGCTTGGTTTTTGTGCATGCCTGAATTGACCACATTGGCTTCGCCGCTCGACGTCGGCGGCGTAAGGATACGCAACCGCGTGTTCGTGGCGCCGATGTCCGGCATCACCGACGAGCCGTTCCGTCGGCGTGCGCATGCGCATGGTGCCGGGCTGGTCGTGTCGGAAATGGTGGCGAGCGGCGAACTGGCCAAGGGCAGGGCCGGCTGCGATCTGCGCATCCGCCATTCCGGACTGCCCGTCCATATGGTGCAGCTTGCTGGCCGCGAGGCAGCGCACATGGACGAGGGCGCGCGAATCGCGGCGGGCGAGGGCGCCGACATCATCGACATCAACATGGGCTGCCCGGCAAAGAAGGTGACGGGCGGCTATGCCGGCTCGGCGCTGATGCGCGATCTCGATCACGCGCTCTCGCTGATCGAGGCGGTGGTCGGTGCGGTCTCGGTGCCGGTGACGGTCAAGATGCGGCTCGGCTGGGACGAAAGCGCGCTCAACGCGCCGATGTTGGCGCGCCGCGCCGAGCTGGCCGGCGTGCGCATGGTGACCGTCCACGGCCGCACGCGCTGCCAGTTCTATCAGGGTAAGGCCGATTGGCGCGCCATTGCGCGCGTCAAGGAAGCGGTCTCGATCCCGGTGGTGGCCAATGGCGATGTCGGCTCGCCGGAAGAGGCTGCGACGATCCTGGATCAATCAGGCGCCGACGCGGTGATGATCGGCCGTGCCCATTACGGCGCGCCGTGGACCGCCGGCAGCATCGCGGCAGCCGCCGCTGGCATGTCTGCAACCGATATTCCCGAAACGCCCAAGAGGCTCGCTGACTACGTGGTTGCGCATTACGAGGACATGCTCTCGCTCTACGGCGTCGAAAGCGGGCTCCGCCAGGCGCGCAAGCATCTCGGCTGGTATCTGGACAGGCACGCGACTCGTGCTTCGGCGGAACGGCGCAAGCACATCCTCACTTCCTTCGAGCCGGCTGAAGTGATCGCCGGGCTGCGCCAAGCCTCTACCGAAAGCGCGGCATCGCCAGAATTGCGGAGCGCGGCATGAATCCGAACCTCCCACAGCCGGCCGACACCGCGGATGCCGCCAATATCGTGCTGAACACCATTCGCCGCCCGGTGATCATGGTCGATGCCGACGGCTTCATCACCTTCGCCAACGCGGATGCAGAGGATTTCTTCCGCTCCAGCGCGACCATGCTGGCGCGCAACACGTTGTCCAAGCTGGTCCCGTTCGGCAGTCCGCTGCTCACCTTGGTCGACCAGGTGCGCGAGCGCCGCGCGCCGGTCAACGAATACCGCGTCGACGTCTCTTCGCCGCGCCTCGGCATCGAGAAGATGGTCGACCTCTATGTCGCCCCGGTGCCGGAGTTTCCCGGCTCGGTCGTGGTGATGTTCCAGGAGCGGTCGATGGCCGACAAGATCGACCGGCAGATGACACATCGGGGTGCGGCCCGTTCTGTCATCGGCCTGGCGGCCATGCTGGCGCATGAGATCAAGAACCCGCTCTCCGGCATCCGCGGCGCGGCGCAACTGCTCGAGCTCTCAGCCTCCGACGAGGACCGTGCGCTCACCCGCTTGATCACCGACGAGACCGACCGCATCGTGTCGCTGGTCGACCGCATGGAAGTGTTTTCCGACGAGCGGCCGATCGAGCGCTTTCCCGTCAACATCCATGTCGTTCTGGATCATGTGAAAGCGATCGCCAAGAACGGCTTTGCAAAAAAAATCAAAATCTTGGAGGAATATGATCCTTCGCTTCCTCCAGTCTATGCGAACCGTGATCAGCTGATCCAGGTGTTCCTCAACCTGGTCAAGAACGCCGCGGAGGCGATCGGCGCCGACCCGCAGGGCGAGATCGTGCTGTCGACGGCTTTCCGGCCCGGCATCCGCGTTTCCGTGCCGGGAACGCAAGACCGCGTCTCGCTGCCGCTGGAATTCTGCGTGCACGACAACGGCCCCGGTGTTTCCGAGGACATCCTGCCGATCCTCTTCGATCCGTTCATCACCACCAAACCGAACGGCTCGGGCCTCGGGTTGGCGCTGGTCGCCAAAATTGTCGGCGAGCACGGCGGCATCATCGAATGCGATTCGACGCAGCGTGGAACCACTTTCCGCGTCTTGATGCCGGCCTGGAAGGACACTTTGCCCAACGCCGGCGACGAAGCTGAAGGAGACCGCAAATGACCGTTCGCGGCAATATCCTCGTCGCCGACGACGATGCGGCGATCCGAACCGTGCTCAACCAGGCGCTGTCGCGCGTCGGCCATGAAGTGCGCGTGACTTCGAACGCCTCGACGCTGTGGCGCTGGGTGGCTGCCGGCGAGGGGGACCTCGTCATCACCGATGTGGTGATGCCGGACGAGAACGCCTTCGACATGCTGCCGCGCATCAAGAAGGCGCGACCCGAGCTGCCGGTCATCGTCATGAGCGCGCAGAACACTTTCATGACCGCCATCCGCGCCTCCGAGACCGGCGCCTACGAGTATCTGCCGAAGCCCTTCGATCTGACCGAGCTGCTCAACATCGTCAACCGCGCGCTTGCCGAGCCGAAGCGGCCGAAGCTGGATTCCCGCGCCGACGATCAGCCGGAGACGATGCCGCTGGTCGGCCGCTCGGCCGCCATGCAGGACATCTACCGCATGCTGGCCCGCATGATGCAGACCGACCTGACGGTGATGATCAGCGGCGAATCCGGCACCGGCAAGGAGCTGGTAGCGCGCGCGCTGCACGAATACGGCCGCCGCCGCGGCGGGCCTTTCGTGGCCATCAACATGGCCGCGATCCCGCGCGACCTGATCGAATCGGAACTGTTCGGCCATGAGAAGGGCGCCTTCACCGGCGCGCAGAACCGCTCCACCGGCCGCTTCGAGCAGGCCGAAGGCGGCACGCTGTTCCTCGACGAGATCGGCGACATGCCGATGGAGGCGCAGACGCGCCTGCTGCGCGTGCTACAGCAGGGCGAATACACGACCGTCGGCGGCCGCACGCCGATCAAGACCGACGTGCGCATCGTCGCCGCCACCAACAAGGATTTGCGGACCTTGATCAACCAGGGCCTGTTCCGCGAGGACCTGTTCTACCGCCTGAACGTCGTGCCGCTGCGACTTCCGGCGTTGCGAGAGCGTTCTGAAGACGTGCCTGACCTTGTCCGGCATTTCTTCAAGCAGGGCGCCAGCGAAGGCCTGCAGACCAAGCGCATTTCCGCCGGTGGCATCGAGCTGATGAAGCGCTATCCCTGGCCCGGCAATGTGCGCGAGCTGGAAAATCTGGTGCGCAGGCTCGCCGCGCTCTATTCGCAGGATGAGATTTCGGCCGAGATCATCGAGGCCGAACTGAAGACCGGCGAGCGATCTGTCGTGCCGGACGGCGGCGCGCTGATCCCCGACGACCTGTCGATCGGCCAGGCGGTCGAGCATTTCCTGCAGCGCTATTT
>NZ_RZST01000333.1:0-6310 GCF_003997575.1 Mesorhizobium sp. M1A.F.Ca.IN.022.07.1.1 | reverse complement strand
AACACGGCCAGCGGCAATACGACCTCGAACATGCAGAACTGCAACAAGTAGGGCGGTTTCGATTCGCGCCGGATCGCCGACACAAAAAAGCCCCGCCGGTGGAAGCCGTCGGGGCCCTTTCGTTGAGGCCTTGAAGGTGGGACTTCGCTGCCTGCCGATCCAGGGGGTGTTGGATCGGCCGCGACCCTAGCCGAAGAATCGGCGGGGCTATAATCACGGCTGCGCACTACCAATCACGCCTGCGCGAGAAGGAGGTGATAGCCGGCTGTCGATCTCTCTTTGAGGAAATTGGCTACCTCAGCAGCTTCGCCAATCGCGGCACGCCCTCGCCCACCGCGCGGTCGTCGGCCAGCGTGAAGGACATGCGCAGCGTGTTGCGGCCAGTGCCGTCGGCATAAAAGGCGTTGCCCGGCACGAAGGCGACGCGCGCCTCTTTTACCGAACGCGCCAGCAACGCGGTGGCGTCAGTGCCTTCGGGCAGCGTCAGCCAGACGAACATGCCGCCTTCCGGCCGGCTCCAGGAAATGCCGTCCGGCATGTTTTCCTCGAGCGCGCCGAGCAGCGCGTCGCGGCGACGGCGATAGGCACCGATCAGCTTCTCCACCTGGGCGTCGAAGATGGTCTCGGCAACGCGATGCATGACCATCTGGTTGATCGACGGGCTGTGCAGATCGGAGGCCTGTTTCATCAGCACCAGCTTTTCCACCACATGGCGCGGGGCGCAGACCCAGCCGACGCGCATGCCTGGGGACAGGATCTTGGAGAAGGAGCCGCAATAGAGCGTGCGGGCGTTGTCGATGCCGCCCGAGCGGGCGCAATCCAGCGCCAGGATCGCGGGCACCGCCTCGCCGTCATAGCGCAGCGCCCGGTAGGCGGCGTCCTCGATGACGGCGATGTCGAGCTCGCCGGCGAGGTCGAGCACCGCCTCGCGCTGCTTGCTATCCAGCGTGTTGCCGGTCGGGTTGGCGAAATCCGGCACCAGATAGGCGAATTTCACTTTGCCGCCGTTAGCCGCGGCGGCCGCGCGATAGGCGTCCGGCGTCATGTTGCCGCCGGCGGTGTTCAGCCGGTCGTAACGCGGCTCGTAGGCGTTGAAGGCTTGCAGCGCGCCGAGATAGGTCGGCCAGGTGACCAGCGCGGTGTCGCCGGGCGACAGAAACAGCTTGCCGAGATAATCGAGCGCCTGCTGCGAGCCGGAGGTGATGAAGATGTTGCCCTCGTCGCATCGGATGCCGAGTCCGCCCATATAGCCGGCCAGCCATTTGCGCAGCGGCAGGAAACCTTCGCTGACCTGGTATTGCAGCGCGGCCCCCGCTTCCGCGCCGCCGAGCACGGCCTGATAGGCGTCGCCGATGGCCTCGGCCGGAAACAGCGAGGCATCGGGAATACCGCCGGCGAACGAGATGATGTCGGGCTGATCGAGCAGCTTCAGGAGCTCGCGGATTTCGGAGGCCTTCATGCGCGAGGAGCGCGAGGCCAGAAGGTTCAACAGGGTCAAAGCGCACCTCCCGCAGTGCTTCGTTCGGGGTTTTAGCATTTAGGTCAGCTTCGTTGACCTATTATCAGGCCACGTCCGTCGCGTGAATACACAAACCGGCCATGGCGCATCGCTCTGACGACAATTGGCCCACATATCCTGACGGAGATATCTGACACGACGGCGGTCCGCTCATCGCGGGATTGTCGCAATATTAGAATAGGCGCATATTGTCGCAAGCCGAAGCCGTGCTCCGGCTGAACCGCCTGTTGGCCATGGTGCCCGGGCGGTCCGTGACCAGGTCAAATGTCAGTGAAACAACAAGCACCTCGGCTGCTCAAACCATTGAGCAGCCTGAGGCAATGATATTTGGAGGAGATAGCCATGAAGGTCACCATACTGGCAAGTTACGAACCCCATGCCGCCAAAGGGCTGATGCAGGGATCGAACCGCGAAGCTGCAATCCAGGCGCTCTTTGAAAGCGTCGGCGGCAGGATGAGCAGCGTCATGTTCACGCGCGGCATTTACGACGTCGTCGTCAATGGCGAGGTGCCGGATCAGGTCGCCGGGATGGGCATGGCCCTTGCCGTGCGCGCGAGCGGCTCGTTGAGCGAGCTGGTCGTCCTCGAAGAACTCGACATGAAGGCGGTGCTCGAGGTCGCCAACAAGGCTGCCGGGGCCTACAAGCCCGCCGGCTGACGGCCTGGCCAGGCAGCAGGGACGGCGCGTTCGTCGTCCCGTGCTGCCGGCATCACGTCACCGCAAGCCGAGGCTTTGCTGACGCATGCCCTTATCCCCAAACCGCTCCGCACTTTGGGCAACATGCATTAGAACGGCAATCGAATCTCGTCGTCCCGGGCCGTATCGGGCCATCCGATGTCCTTGCGGATCTCCGGCGGCAGTTCGTTCAGCTCGCGCGTCGTCCTGCGGCGCCTTCTCGCCTGCGCGAACGCGGCGCGGATTCGGTTAAGGCTCTTAAACATCGCAACCTCCACAAAGCAGCGGCAGAATTGGCGGCCGCCCTCCGGGCGCCGCTTTTGAGGTGCGTCTGTAACCAGGCGATTGCGCGCAGACGGTGAAATGCTTCACGAAGCCGGAGCGGCCTGAAACATTTGTGTGCGAATTAAATTGGGTTTCGACGCCGCGGCATTAGTGGTGAGCGCCAACAGGCGGCGCTGCCGGCTATGACGGGCGCACAATTGCTGACTGCCTTGCTCGCCAAGATAGGCGTCAGGCGTTAGTCCGTACTACCGGAAGGAAGTTGCTGCGCGGTCTGCGCCGAGAGCCGGCCTTTGCGGACGAGCGTCGGCTTCGAATATTCTTTTTTCATGGCGAAATCTCCCCTGCCTCGCCGGAAAAATGCGGTACGGCTATCGGACTGTCAAGCAGATCGCAGGCCGGTGAGGCCGGCCCGATCGACTACCTTCCCCTCCCGTGCCACTTCCCTGCCCGTGCGATACACGGTCCGCTCCTTCGGCACCCCCGCCACCGCTTCCGGCACATGCTCGGCCCTGAGCGCGACGAAATCGGCCTTGGCGTCGACGGCGATGCCATAGCCTTCGAGCCCCAGCGCCCTGGCGCCGGCATGGCTCACCACGTCGTAGGCTGCTTCCAGCTCGCGATCCTCGTAGAAGCCGGAGCGGTAGCCGATCATGTTGGCGCGGTTCAGCATGTCGCCATCGCCGTAAGGCCACCAGGAATCGCGGATGTTGTCGGAGCCGGCAAAGACCGTGACGCCCGCCTTGCGCAATGCCGCCACCGGCGGGAAAGGATGGTTGCCGGGCGCGTTGGTCATGATGGCGACGCCGGAGGCGGCGAGCAGCTCGCCGGCTTTGGCCAGCGCGTCGGCGGAAATGTCGCCCAGCGCATAGGCGTGGCTGACGGCGACTTTGCCTTGCATGCCCAGTGCCGTGCTCCGCGCGGCGATCTCCTCGATCTCGAACAGGCCGAGGGTGCCGCCGTCATGCAGGTGGATATCGATTCCGGCGCCGTGTTTTTCGGCAAGGCCGAAGACGACGTCGAGATGGCCCTTCACATCGCGGTCAAAGCTTGCCGGGTCGAGCCCGCCGATCAGATCGCAGCCGAGCTTCAAAGCCTCGTCCAGAAGTTCGGCGGTGCCGGGCGACGACTGGATGCCGCTTTGCGGGAAGGCGACGAGCTGGATGTCGATCAGCTCGCGATATTTTTCGCGCACGGCAAGGATCGTTTCGACATGTTTCAGCCCGACCGCGGCGTCGACCATGACGTGGCTGCGCATCGCAAGGCTGCCATTGCCGACGCAAAGCTCGAGCTGGTTTTTCGCGCGCTCTTCCATCGGCGCGGCCTGCTCGAGGTTCCGCATCTGGAAGGCGACCCGCTCGCGCACATCGAAGCCGTTGGTGCAGGGAATGTGCGAGCGCCAGGCATCGCCATAGAAGGAGGTGTCGAGATGGATGTGGCCCTCGACGAAGGCCGGCAGCACGAGCTGGCCGGCGAGATCGACGGCGCCTGGCGCCGCGCCGGGGGCATTGGCGGCGGGCGTGATGGCGTTGAAGCGGCCGTCGGCAACGGTGAGGTCGGCCAGGGAGCCGTCGGCGAGTTTTGCGTTGAGAAAGCGGGGCAAGATGCAATCCATCAGCAATGATGCATCAGTCGTCGTCCCTCGGCAGGCAGAGGTCAATGCGGATCGGGATAGAAAGTGTTTCGCCGAAGTTCTCTGTCACCCGCGGTTGGCAGATCGCGCGCCCGATCGCCTGCGCCGCCGTTAACCTTAATTCCAAGCGGCGGTGGGGAAGTCCCTGTCGCCTGCCTATTCCGCTATCGCGGAAGTTTCGGCACGAGAAAAACATGCCATAGTCCAGGCTGCGGTACGAGGCCGCCTTGGTCGACGCGGACGCCCAAGCACATCCCCAACAATGTCGCCCCCAACGGCCGCGTCGACCTTGTACTGAACGGCGATCTGACCCGGGTCGCCGTTTTGTTTTGGGCGATCAGGCCTGGGACTTTGCATATTCCGCGACCAGCCCGTCATATTCCTCGAAGGCCGGCAGGGCCGCGTAGCTGTGCAGGGCGGGCGTCTCGGCCCAGGGCAGCTTCTCGCTGGTCCAGGTCTCGACGAAAGGCGTGAACCAGGCGGGGTCATCCAGCATGGTCGGGCGCAGGTTGACGAACCAGTCGAGCCCCTCCGGCCGGGTGAACATCCAGCTCATGCAGTAGCCGCAGAAATAGTGCTTCGAAGCGCCGCGCAGGCCGCCGATCACCGGCTCGCCCTTGGTGATCTCGAAGCCATCCGCGGGAATGGCGGCGCTCAGCGAATAAGCGCTCGACGACATCTTCTGGCAGCCGGTGCAATGGCAGGCCATGGTGAGCAGCGGCTTGGCGGAGATCCTGAGACGCACGCGGCCGCAGCGGCAGCCACCTTCGGCAGGCAGGGAGGGGATTGGCATGAGCGCTCCTTGGGTTGGTTTTCCCTTCTCATCCGTCGCCTTCGGCGACGCGTTCTTCCCACAAGGAAGAAGGAGGAGCCAAGCCCTCAGCCCCCAATCAGCGCCGCGGTCGTCGTCAGCCGCGCGCCCTGCTCGGCGAACGCTTTGTTGTGCCGGATGATGATGTCGGGCGCTTTCTCCTCCTCGGAATCGAGCGTCGAATGCGCATCCGAAACGACGGTGACGCCGAGGCCCTGGGCAAGAGCGCCTTTCACCGTGGCGGCAACGCAGAAATCGCTCTGCGCGCCGATGAGCACCACGTCGCGAACGCCCTGCCCCGCGACCCACTGCCCGAGCTCGGCGTTGGAGAAGGCATTGCCGACGCTCTTGCCGAAGGTCGGTTCGCCGGCCGCCTGGCCGAGCTGCGGCCATACCGGCCAGCCGGAAGCGCCCGGTGCCAGCGGATCGCCCGCCGGCCCGTCATGGCGCACGAAGGCCACCTTACGGCCGGTTTTGCGCGCCCAATCGATCAGTTTTCGCGCGCGCTCGGCAATGACGTCGGCATCATGGATCGGCGGATCGAAACGGCCGTCGAACATGCCGGTCTGGAGGTCGATGACGATCAGCGGAGCGGCGGCCCAGGGAGCGGTGTCTGGCATGGGCGCGAAGATAGCGGAGGTGGGGGGTGGGTCAAGCACGGGGACGAGCGTGGTCCACGCCCTTGTGGCAGATCGACAGTTCGGCGCCGCTTGCCAGAGCTTGGGTTCAGGCCGTACGAGCTAGAGCTTTCTGCTAGCGGTTCCTCAGAACATAGACGCTGCCAGCAAGGAGGCCCACGGCTATGGCGAACAACACGAGAGCAATAGCGATCCGCCAGGCAGGATTCATTGAGTGGCGACCCGGCAGCGAACTGCCGGCTTCGCGCATTGTTCTAACGGCTACCTTAAGAATTTCCAGGGCCAGAACCACGCAGACCGCAGTAGTTGCGAAAGCCAGCAGCATCTTCGGTGCAGGTGGATGATTGTATAAACCGACGATGGACTCACCCAAGCGGTAAAGGACGATGGGCGCATATCCCATGGCCGCGAAAAGGCCGCCGCCCACCGCAAAGTACATGGCCAGGCGCCAGAGCCAGTCTGAATGTCGCCTGCCGGCCGATTTCCGGGCCCGATAGTCGAGCGCCGCAAAGCAAAGGGTCCCAGCCGACCAGCAAAGTCCGATCCACCAATTCATGGATGTATTCTATTGTTCCGCTGGTTAGTTTGAGATTAAGGACGCCCGCCTCCTACAGGCACGGCACCGCTGCCGGAGCGCTCAATCTTCTTCCAGCACCCTCATCCGTCTCGGCGCTACCCGCCGATCCTCTTTCTCCCACAAGGGGAGAAGATAAGCGCCCTACCCAATCCCTGTCTCTTATACACAGCTGACG
>NZ_RZST01000332.1:0-6385 GCF_003997575.1 Mesorhizobium sp. M1A.F.Ca.IN.022.07.1.1 | reverse complement strand
CCCTTCTTCGAGGAGTTCTTCGGCCGCGCGCAGCCGCGCGCGCAGTCTTCGCTCGGTTCCGGCGTGCTGGTTGATCCGAGCGGCGTGATCGTCACCAACTACCATGTCATCAAGGATGCCGACGAGGTGAAGGTCGCGACGGCCGACGGGCGCGAGTTCACATCCAAGGTGATGCTGAAGGACGAGACACTGGATCTTGCCGTGCTCAAAATCTCCGCCGACAAGCCGTTCCCGGTGATCGCCATCGGCGATTCCGACGCGCTCGAGGTCGGCGACCTGGTGCTCGCCATCGGCAATCCCTTCGGCGTCGGCCAGACGACCACCAGCGGGATCGTTTCGGCGCTTGCCCGCAGCCATATCGGCGTTTCCGACTCCGGCTATTTCATCCAGACCGATGCCGCCATCAATCCCGGCAATTCCGGCGGCGCGCTGATCAACATGGGCGGCCAGCTGGTCGGCATTAACACGGCTATCTATAGCCGCAGCGGCGGCTCGATCGGTATCGGTTTCGCCATTCCGTCGAACATGGTCAGGGCTTTCGCCGACGCCGCCAAAGCCGGCCTGGATTTCTTCGAGCGGCCCTATATCGGCGCCGAGTTTGAAGCCGTGACACCCCAGATCGCGGAATCGCTTGGCATGGAAAAGCCGACAGGCGCGCTGGTCTCGTCGGTCGATGGGGCCGGACCGGCCGGCAAGGCGGGGCTCAAGCCTGGCGACGTCGTGCTGTCGCTCAACAACACCCCGGTCGAAAGCATCGAGGCGCTGGATTTCCGCATGGCGACGCTGTCGATCGGCACCAAGGCGACCTTCGCCGTGCTGAGCAAGGGCCAGCAGGCAACGCTTGAGATTGCGCTGGAGCGCGCGCCCGAAGGCGCGAAGCCGAGCGAGGTGACGCTGCATGGCCGCAGCCCCTTCGCCGGGGCCAAGGTGGCAGAGCTGTCGCCGCGCCTTGCCCAGCGTCTCGGGCTGCGCACCGACATGAAGGGGGTCACCGTGGTCGACATCAACCGCGATTCACCGGCCGCCGATTTCGGCTTCCAACCGGGCGACATCGTGCGCGAAGTGAACGGCACGAGCATCGATAAGGCGGCGACGCTGGCACAGATTGCGCAGCAGGACACGCGGTGGTGGCGGTTTACCGTCGAGCGCGGTGGGCAGATACTGCGCCAGGTGTTGCGTTACTGAGCAGGCTCTGGAAAAGGGGCCGCGTTCCAACCAAATAAAAGTGCATGGCCGATCTGTTCAGCGTCGATGAACCGGAGAAGGCGCCGCCTGGCCGGCCGCTGGCTGACCGGTTGCGCCCGAAGACCCTTGGCGAGGTTGTCGGCCAGGAGCACTTGACCGGCCCGGATGGCGCGCTGACGCGGCTGATCAATTCCGGCACGCTCGGCTCGATGATCTTCTGGGGCCCGCCCGGCACCGGCAAGACGACGGTGGCGCGGTTGCTCGCCGGCGAAACCCACCTTGCCTTCGAGCAGATATCGGCGGTGTTTTCCGGCGTCGCCGACCTGAAGAAAGTGTTCGAGGCAGCAAAACTGCGCCGGACCAATGGCCGCCAGACGCTGCTCTTCGTCGACGAGATCCATCGCTTCAATCGTGCCCAGCAGGATGGTTTTTTGCCGGTCATGGAAGACGGCACGGTGGTGCTGGTCGGCGCCACGACGGAGAACCCATCCTTCGAGCTGAACGCGGCGCTTCTGTCCCGCGCGCGGGTGCTCGTCTTCCGCTCGCTGGACGAGGAGAGCATCGCCAAGCTGCTGGAGCGGGCCGAGGCGACCGAGGGCAGGGCGCTGCCGCTCGACGACGAGGCGCGGGCCATGCTGATCCGCATGAGCGATGGCGACGGTCGTGCCTCGCTGACGCTCGCCGAGGAGGTCTGGCGCGCCGCCAAGCCGGGCGAGGTGTTTGGGCCCGAAGGCCTGCAGCGCGTCATCCAGCGTCGCGCGCCGATCTACGACAAGGGCCAGGACGGCCATTACAACCTGATCTCGGCGCTGCATAAATCGGTGCGCGGCTCGGATCCGGACGCTGCGCTGTATTACCTCGCCCGCATGTTCGATGCCGGTGAGGATCCGCTCTATCTCGGCCGCCGGCTGGTGCGCATGGCGGTGGAAGATATCGGGCTTGCCGATCCGCAGGCCCTGGTCGTCGCCAATGCCGCAAAGGACGCCTACGATTATCTCGGCTCGCCCGAGGGCGAACTCGCCTTCGCCGAGGCCACCGTCTACCTCGCCACCGCGCCCAAGTCGAATGCCGTCTACACCGCCTTCAAGGCGGCGACACAAGCGGCCAAGGAATTCGGCTCGCTGCTGCCGCCCAAGCACATCCTCAACGCGCCGACCAAGCTGATGAAGGAAGAGGATTACGGCGCCGGCTACCGCTACGACCACGACGAGCCGGATGCCTTTTCCGGCCAGGACTATTTCCCGGAAAAGATGGGCCGCCGCACTTTCTACGATCCGCCCGAGCGCGGCTTCGAGCGCGAGGTCAAGAAGCGGTTGGAATACTGGGCAAAGCTGCGCAAAGAGCGGGAATAGCCGCTTCCGCGACTCGGCGGGCTCGGGTGCTTCGCGGCGAAGCTTCGTCGGCATGACAGCAAAGTCGAGATGCTGGCGCGATCGTGAGCGGGCAAACCTGTTCCAGATTGTGCCGCGTCATGAAAAATCCTATGAAGGCGCACGGCTGGCGGAGGTCGCCGTGATTTGGCTCATGCGAACAGGATCGCGCTCCCAAGCGAAAGACTATGACAAAGCAAACCCGTAAGACTCTTCGTCAGGCTGCTATCGCAGTCCCGCTTCTCGCGCTTGGCTTTTATTTTATCCCGATCCTGACCACGATCTGGATCGTCTGCGGTCTGATCGACGTGATGCGCAATGCAAACAAGGATCTGTCGTTGTTCCGCGGCTATTTCCTGGGCAACGGCATCTTCACCTGGCTGCTGTCGCCATTCAACCTTTTGGTCGACCTGCTTTGCTATCGGAACCCGGGCGTATGGAAGCTGGAGCAGTTCCCCGCAGACTATCAGCGCGAGGTCAACGAGGTTCTCGACGTCTTCAAGGCTCGCAAGGACGAGATCATCGCCGATATCGACGCCAATTTCGGCACCGGTCGGCGCGGCATGTATGTCTATCAGTGGTATGGCAAGCACAAGATCGACAACGTCGCGGAATTCAACAAGGACTTCAAATACATCAAGACCATCGCGGTCTCAGTCTTCAGAGGCAAGGAATCGACTTCCTGGCATTTCGGGCCGCTGCGGCTCAGCCTGCGCATCCTCTACAACCTGTTGCCGGTCAAGGCTGAGATTTTCGTCGAGTGCAACGGCGCCAGGAACTACTGGCACGACAACCCGCTTTACATTTTCGACGACACGCTGCTGCACCGTTCGGTGAACGAATATGACGGACGCCGCTACTGCGTGTTCATGGATATCATCCGTCCATCGCCATTCCCCGGCCTGATCGCCAACCTTCTCGCCATCGTCTCGGTCAGCGTCGAGCGCATCAATTCCATGTTCTACAAGAACTGGAAGATGATCGGCTCGTCCAAGGCCAAGAAGGCCGCCGCAAACTGAAGCGTCCGCGCCTGCGGCTCCGCAAAGCTCTTTGGCGCGATCTTTGTCCGTTGTTGGGTCTTTGGCTCGCAACCTCTTTGCCTTAGTGCTATGGCGCCGCTTTCAACCGGAAAAGCGTAACCATGGCAGGTGTCGAACAAATCACTGTGGAGGCCGGCGAAGCGGGCATGCGGCTCGACCGCTGGTTCAAGGTCCATTATCCGGGCCTCGGCTTCGGTCACCTGCAAAAGCTCTTGCGCTCGGGCCAGGTCCGCGTCGATGGCGGCCGCGTCAAGGCCGACACGCGCGTCGAGCCCGGGCAGACCGTGCGCATTCCGCCGCTCGAAGTCGACAAGAAGGGCGACGCCGCGCTCACTGGCCATTCGATCCGCAACCAGGGCGATGCCGATGTGCTGGCCAAGATGCTGCTGCACGAGGACCCGAAGGTCTTCGTCTTCAACAAGCCTGCCGGGCTTGCCGTGCAGGGCGGCTCCGGCGTCACGCGCAATGTCGACGACATGCTCGAGGCCTGGCGCAACCAGAAGGGCGAGAAGCCGCGCCTCGTCCATCGCCTCGACCGCGACACTTCCGGCGTGCTGGTCGTTGCCCGCACCCGCCTTGCCGCGATGAAGCTGTCGGAAGCGTTCCGGGCGCGCGAGACGAAGAAAACCTATTGGGCCTTGGTCAAGGGCGTGCCGCCGAAGCGCGAGGACAAGATCTCGACCTGGCTGGTCAAGGAGGCGACGCCGGACGGCGACCGCGTGCGCATCGCCAAGCATGGCGAGAAGGGCGCCGACCATGCCGTTTCCTATTACCGCGTGGTCGAGCAGGCGGCGCAGTCGCTGTCCTGGCTGGAAATGGAACCTTATACCGGCCGCACCCACCAGCTTCGCGTCCATGCCGCCCATATCGGCTGCCCGATCATCGGCGATCCCAAATATTTCGAGGCCGACACCAATTGGGAGTTTCCCGGCGGCATCCAGAACCGCCTTCATCTTCACGCGCGCCGCATCGTTATCCCGCATCCAGACCAGGGCGTCATCGATGTTACCGCGCCGATGCCGCCGCATATGCGCCAAAGCTGGAACTTGCTCGGCTTCGATGAGCAGAGCGCGGAGGACGACAATTGAGCGGTGCTGCCGATACATTCGGCCGACGCGACGCGGTCGACATGACCGCGGCCGCCATGATGGTCGGGCTGACATTGTCCTGGGGCCTGAACTACGTCGCCGCCAAGGTCTCCTATGCCGGCTACGATCCGGTCTTCGTATCGATCGCGCGCTCGATCATCGGCGGGCTGTGCGTTCTCGGCTGGTGCCGGTTGCGCGGCATCAAGCTGTTTGAAACGGATGGGACGCTCAGCGCCGGCATTGTCGTCGGCGTGCTCTTCGGCGTCGAGTTCCTGTTTCTCTATATCGGGCTGGAATACACGACCGTCGCTCGCAACACGCTGTTGGTCAACACCATGCCGTTCTGGGTCCTGATCGGCGGCCATTTTTTGCTCGGCGAGCGCATCAACGCGCGCAAGCTTGGGGGCCTCGTGCTTGCTTTCTGCGGGCTTCTGGCCGTGTTCTCAGACGGCATCTTCGCCGGCAATGACGCGACGCTGACGGGCGATCTGCTCAGTCTTGGCTCGGGCATCCTGTGGGCGTTGACCAGCATCGTCATCAAGCGATCGAAGCTGGTCGAGACCAGCGCCGAGAAGCTTCTGCTCTATCAACTCGCTGGCGCCGCCGTCGTCGGTGCCCTTGTGATGCCGTTCGCCGGCCCGCCGATCCGCGAAATCGCTGCATTGCCGACACTGGCATTGATGTTCCAGTCTTTCTATATCGTCGCTTTCACCTATGTTTTGTGGTTCTGGCTGCTCACGCGCTATCCGGCGGCGGGCCTGTCCAGCTTCGCCTTCCTGTCGCCGGTGTTCGGTGTTCTGTGCGGCGCCGTGCTTTTGGGCGAGCCGCTGACGATCAGGATCTTCCTGGCACTGGGCCTGATCGCGGCCGGGCTGATCATCGTCAATCGGCCGTCGCGCAAGCAGGTCCCAGCGTAAGGAGTTCGAGATGCGCGACATCCTCAACGACCTCGAAGCGGGAAAGCAGCTTTCAGATCCCGATCCGGTGCGCCGCGCCCAGATCCAGATGAAGACGCCGCTGCCGAAGCGCTTCTACAAGGCGGTTTCGGTAGTGCCGGTCGAAGGCGGTTTTGCCGTCCATCTGGACGGCAGGCCGGTCCGCACGCCGGGAAAGGCGCTGCTGGTGTTGCCGACTGAAGGAGCCGCGACGCTGGTTGCTGACGAATTTTCCGCCCAGCGCGAGATCATCGACCCTGTGACCATGCCGGTGATGCGCCTTGCCAACACGGCACTCGACGGTGTGGCCAGCGACCCGCAAGCGGTGCTGGAGGATGTCCTGCGCTTCGCTTCGTCGGACCTGCTTTGCTACCGAGCCGATGGCCCGCAGGGGCTGGTAGACCGTCAGAACAGGCTCTGGGATCCGGTTCTCGATTGGGCAAGAAGCAACCTCGGCGTGCGCTTCAACCTCGCCGAAGGTGTCATCCATGTCGAGCAGCCGCGCGAGACGATCGCCGTCCTTGGCGCTTATCTTGCCCAGCGCGCCGAGCCGCTGCGTCTGGCCGCGATCCACGTCATGACCTCGCTGACCGGCTCAGCGCTGCTGGCGCTTGCCGTCGACTTCGGCGAGCTCGACGGCGAGGAGGCCTGGGCCGCCGGCCATGTCGACGAAGACTGGCAGATCGAGCACTGGGGCCAGGATGCCGAAGCCGTCGCGCGCCGCTCCGCCCGCAAGCGCGACATGATGGCGGCAGTCAGCCTGCTTG
>NZ_RZST01000331.1:0-6386 GCF_003997575.1 Mesorhizobium sp. M1A.F.Ca.IN.022.07.1.1 | reverse complement strand
TTCGCGCTGTGATGCCATGCTGCTCCAGAAATACCGCCACGTCGGCGAGGCTGTTTCGAGCATCCTGCCCGGAGTCGGCTTCCATCGTTGCAATGACAACCTCGTTGGCATTGGCCAGGAACGGCAACGAGTCGGACAATGCCCTTCGTGCTTCCCTGCCGTCCTTCCAGGCGACCAAGACGGTCTTTCCCAGGATGTGTTCGGCATTGCCCGCGACGACCAGCACCGGCCGGCCAACGCCGAGCACAAGGCTCCCGACATCGACGGCGCGAAAGACATCATCCCCGCCATCAGCGGTCACGATGAGATCGGCCGAACGCGCCGCTATGCCGAGGGCGCGTGTCGGACCGCAAACATATTGCACCCACTCGCTGCTGATCGAGGCCGGAACGAGGGTCTCGAAACTGTCGCGCAGTTTGGCAAGAAGCTTCTCGATTTCCGTGCGCTGAATCTGCATGATCTCGCCTTCGTAGACTAGGCAGTCGTCGGTCGCCACCAGGGGCGGGACGTCGGCGGCCGCCAGGCCTACGAGGTGAGCGTCGAAGCGCTTCGCCAGTTCTGCCCCTAGCTTCACAATCGGCGCGGGGTCTGCATCAACGGCCAGGTTGACCACGATCGTTTTGTAGGACATGCGGGCACCTCACGGAACAACAGTAGCTTCCTGCCAGCTCGCGAGGCGCAGCACATTGATGTTAGTCAAATGGTACGGCTGAACGTTGCAATGCACGGCATTGAATGCCGATACTGACGGTTAAGTCGGATCCCGCAACGAGTCTCGTTCGTCTTTGTCCGGGCCCCAGGCACGCCAGTGAGTAGGACGAATCTCGACGCGAGCTCCGGTCACCACGTTCCTCCACCCCATCGACCCCTTCTCACAGGGAAACACAAGCGGATGCACGCCGTCCTGGTCGATGACGGCCAGCTCGAGACTGCGACCAGGAGGGGCGCTTATGATGGGATTCCACATCGTCTTAGTCTGATTGAAGGTCTCCTACGACGCTTTGATTTGGATCATTTTTGGCATCGAGCCTCGTCGCGGCGAGTCGCCCATAGAGGCAGGCCTTTGGCCAGCCGGCCCGTGTCAAGCGTCGACGCCAGGCCGCATCGCCTTGACCTCGTCAATCGGGATCGCTGTTTGGGTAAAATCACCCTCTTTCTCGAAGATCATTGATGCAGATCAAAGATGGCCAATTCAACGCCGTGCTTTGATGCAGGCCTCGATAGAGAGAGCGCGAATTGGCGATGCGGGCGCGACGATCCGCGCCAAACGCGGAAATCGCGAAGCAACAGACCTGTTCAATGACTCCTGTCGGGCGGGTGCGCTGACCTCCAGCTCCAGCACCTCGTGGGAAACCTGAGGTGAAAGGCGGAGGCAGCGGCACCTGTTGGAGATGAACTTTGTCGCAAGGAGAGAACCATGGCCGAAGCCGCTACCAAACTCCCCGTGAAGTCTGAGAAGAATGCCCCCGCCACCGCCAGGTCGGACAACTGGGTTGGACCGTTCGAGAGCCTGCGCCGCGAAATCGACCGGCTGTTCGATGACTTTCATCCCTTCGATTTTCGCCTGCCGTCCACGCGTTCGCTGTTTGGCCGGGATTTGCCGGCGGTGAACAGCACATGGTCTGTGGCACCGGCGATGGACTTAGTAGAAAAGGCCACCGCTTATGAGATCACCGCCGAACTGCCGGGCATCGACGAAAAGAACGTCGAGATCAAGCTCGCCAACCGGGTGCTGACGATCAAGGGCGAAAAGAAGGAAGAGAAGGAGGAAAAAGACAAGGACTATTTCCTCTCGGAACGCCGCTACGGCTCCTTCCAGCGGTCGTTCCAACTGCCTGAAGGTGTGGACGCCGACAAGATCGACGCCAGCTTCACCAAGGGCATCCTGACTGTGAAGTTGCCCAAGACGGCGGAAGCCCAAAAGGCCGAGAAGAAGATCACCGTCAAGGCCGCATAGCGGCGCAAATGATCAGTTCCTCAGTGCGCCGCCGGGTGCACTGAGGGCGAACCTCCCTGCCCAGCAGGGCTGACTCGCCTACGCTGCTGGATCGTCTGCCTTGGATGGAGCGACTGGCTTCGGATTTTTGTCTGCCTGGCGCTCTGCGATCTCGAGTTTCTCCTTCTCATGCGCAAGCAAATCCTGGATCGCGCGCCGCTTTTCCGGGTCGGTCTCGCGGGCGAGCAAATCTTCGAAATGGGCAATGTTGGCCCTTGCAATAAACCGGTCCACGACTGACCCTCAATCGTCGACTTTCGAGTTTATACCTAATAGCTTCGGTATCCCACCCTTGCTTGTTCACATCTGCTGCAGCCATTTGCAAGCGGCTGCCGATCCGTTGTGTTCAGGCGTGGCCAGCTTCTGAACCCTCTCCTTGACAACCCCGGACGTAATTTTTGACCTAACGCAATTCGCGCAGACCTGAATGGCGATAATGGAACAAGTTGAAGGGTCACAACGATGGCACACACTGTTTCACACACGTCAATCGCACATGCCGCCGAGCAGGCACAGCAGTGGGTGAACGAGCTTGCCAAGGACTTGGATTGGAACGAACAGAGCGCGTTCCGCCTGCTGAAATCGGTCCTGAAGGCTCTGCGCGACTGGCTCTCGCCCGAGGAGATGGCGGACCTTTCGGCCCAATTGCCGACGCTGATCAGAGGTATCTACTTTGAAGGCTGGAACCCTGCCGAACCGGCTTGGGAGCGGTCGAAGCGCGATTTTGTCATCCGCGTCCGAAACAGCTTCGGCTACGAACCGAAGATCGACGTCGACATCGCAATCGCGGCGGTGTTCAGGCTTCTTGACCGCCACATCTCCCACGGCGAGATCGTCCAGGTCCGCAATTCGATGAAGAAATCGCTCCGTCAATTATGGCCGGAGGGATAGCCGATGTTTCGCGACCGCCAGGACGCAGGACAGAAACTCGCGAACGAGCTTGCCAAGATCCCTCTGCAGGATCGGGTTGTTCTGGCCTTACCCCGGGGTGGCGTTCCAGTTGCCGCTGAGGTGGCCAAGGCCCTCAAAGCGCCACTCGACCTGATCCTCGTGCGCAAAGTCGGCGCACCCGGCAATCCGGAATTGGCTGTTGCCGCTATAGTCGACGGAGATCCTCCGGACGTCATTCTCAACCGAGAGATCGTGGAAGCCTACGCACTCGGCGACGACGAGCTGCGCGTTCTGATCGCCAAAGAGCGCCCAGAACTGGAGCGCCGCCGCGCGACGTATTGCGGCAAGCATGCAACCAAGTCTGTCAACGGCAAAACGGTGATTATTGTCGATGACGGGGCTGCCACCGGGACGACGATGAAGGCTGCGATCCGGGCACTGAAGCACCGTTCGCCGCGAAAAATCATTGTCGCGCTTCCAGTGGCGCCGGCGGATACCGTTACCGAAATTGCTGAGGAAGCGGACATGATCGTCTGTCTCAGTCAGCCGGCCCGTTTCCGCGCGCTCGCGTACTATTACCTCAACTTTCCGCAGCTCTCCGACAGTGAGGTTCTTGGCATGATGGATGAGGCTGCCCAGACACGTGCGGGCAGCCATAGCAGGAATAAGGGAAAACGCTCAGTCGCGCATCCCGCAAACAAATCACGGCAGCAAGCTGGCGCTGACGAATAGGAGCTTGCCGATGTATATCCGCACCCTTTCCGCTCTGGAATGCACAAAAATACTGACGGCCAATCGCGTCGGCCACCTGGCCTGCGCGAGGGATGGGCAACCCTACATCGTCTGCTTCAACTACGCCCACGCGGACAATCACCTCTATGCCTTTTCCTTGCTGGGCAAGAAGATCGAGTGGATGCGCACCAATCCGCTCGTGTCCGTGCAGGTCGAAGAACACGGCACGAGACGTGGCTGGCGAAGCGTGGTCGTCAACGGCCGTTATGAGGAACTCCCCGATCGGATCGGACACAAGATGCAACGTGATCACGCATGGTCCGTGCTGAGCAAGCACGCCGACTGGTGGGAGCCTGGCGCGCTCAAGCCAGCCACCTCATCGGACGCCGAGCACCTTTCCCACATTTTCTTCAGGATATTCATCGCGGAAGTTTCGGGCCGCGAAGCACTGGAGAGCTAACCCTACGATTGCGAGGCCGGGGCGAAAGCCTCGCCAGATCGACCGCTGGGGAAGCAGTCGGCTGCAAACGCAGTCCAGTTGAGGCGTCGTCATGGACTCGCTCATAGTCCGGCTTGGGGTCGCCATGGCGATAGGGTTGCTCGTTGGCCTCGAGCGCGGGTGGCGAGAGCGCGACGCGCCAGATCGCAGCCGCACGGCCGGAATCCGTACATTCGGCATTGCGGGGCTTCTCGGCGGCGTTGTCGCGGCATTGGCCGAAGCGCTCAACGCGATTTCCGTGTTAATCGCCGGCTTGCTTGCCTTCGCGGGCATCTTCGCATGGTACAAGGCACGCGAGGCCGCGCACGACGAGGATTTCAGCGTCACGACCGTCATTGCAGGTCTCGCCGTCTTTGCGCTCGGCGCGCTCTGCGTGGCCGGCGATTTCCGGGTTGCAGCCGCGGGTGGCGCAGCCCTCGCCGCACTCCTAGCAAGCCGCGAAGTTCTGCATCGGCTCCTGCAGCGCCTGAGCTGGATAGAACTTCGTTCTGCGCTGGTCTTGGCGGCGATGACGGCGATCGTGCTGCCCCTGCTGCCGGACCGCACGTTGGATCCATGGGGAGGCTTCAACCCATGGGAGATCTGGTTCCTGACGGTGCTGATGGCGTCGATCTCGTTCGCCGGCTATATCGCCGTCCGTGTGCTGGGAAATGCCCGTGGCTTGCTTGTCAGCGCGCTTGCCGGCGCAGTGGTCTCGTCAACCGCGGTCACCTTGTCGCTGGCCAGCACCGCCAAGACAGTGAGCAATCCTTTGCCCTTTGCGGGCGCGGCTTCGCTGGCGGCGATGGCCTCGATCTTGCGTGTCTGCCTCGTGGTTGGCGTGCTCGCGCCGAGGGCGTTGGCGAATATCGCCGCCCCCGCGCTCGCAGCCGCACTGGCATTCGCCATTTGCGGAACAGTCGCATTGACAGGCCACGCCGGGAAACCAGAGAACCCTGCCCTGACGCGCAATCCATTCGAATTGGCACCTCTGCTTATCTTTGCCTTGCTTTTTGCAGCCGCCTCGACAGGGAGCGCTGCCTTGGCATTCCAATTTCAGGAGCGGGGCCTGCTGGCGAGCTCCGCGATCGCCGGTGCATTCGATGTCGATGCTTCGGTGCTCAGCGCCCTACGCCTGGTCGAACGTTTGATCTCGATCGAAACGGTAGGACGCGCGGTGCTGGCGGCGCTGATGGCAAACGCGATCGGACGCCTTTCCCTGGCGGCATTAGCAGGTCCGGTGAGATTCTGGCGCCCCTGGCCGGCATGACTTTGATTGCCGCGGCTGCGGGTTACTGCGCCATGCAATTCCTGTAGGTCCGTACGAGCTTCATCTGCGCTCGGCAGTCCCCTCAAGGAACTGGATTTGACCAGCATCAAGGCGCTGACCTCTCTTTGCTGTTGAATCCTCCCACTGTCCGCAATTCGGGAGGGCATCATGTCCACGACAGAAATCAACATCCCAATCCGGGAAGCCAAGGCGACGGCCTCGACGAAGTTGCGAGTGGGATCCCTGACAGCTCTCGTCATCGGCTCGATGGTCGGCTCGGGCGTGTTCAGCCTACCGCAGAACATGGCGGCCGGCGCCGGTCCGCTGGCAGTCCTGATCGGCTGGGCGATCACCGCCGTCGGAATGCTCGCACTGGTGTTCGTCTACCAGTCGCTGGCGGTGCGCCGCCCCGAGCTCGACGCGGGTCCTTATGCCTATGCCAAGGCAGGGTTCGGACCCTTCATAGGGTTCAACAGTGCCTGGGGCTATTGGATCAGCGCATGGGTCGGCAACGTGTCCTACGCTGTGATTGTCTTCAGCGCGCTGTCCTATTTCTTCCCGGCCTTCGGTGACGGGAATACATGGCAGGCGGTGCTAGGCGCCTCGATCCTGTTGTGGCTCATCCATTGGCTGATCCTCGTAGGCATTCGCCAAGCCGCGGTCGTCAACACCATCGTGACCGTAGCCAAGATTGCTCCCGTCGTCCTTTTCGTCGGGATAGTCGCCGTCGCCTTCAAGCTAAACGTCTGGTCGCTCGATTTCACCGGGCTCGGCAACGTCTCTCTCGGCTCAATCGCCGCTCAGGTGAAGAGCACGATGCTGGTGACGCTTTGGGTCTTTATCGGCATCGAAGGCGCCAGCGTTTTCTCCGCTCGGGCGGAACGCCGCAAGGACATCGCGACCGCAACCGTGCTCGGCTTCTTCACCTGTCTCGCGCTCTATGCCCTGGTGGCGCTCCTTTCGCTGGGCATCCTGAGCCAGCCCGAACTGGCCGCTTTGAAGAACCCGTCTATGGCGGG
>NZ_RZST01000330.1:0-6387 GCF_003997575.1 Mesorhizobium sp. M1A.F.Ca.IN.022.07.1.1 | reverse complement strand
ATTGATGCGCGCGCGTGTCGCTGCAGCGTCGAGCAATTCGATGCGCTCGGGGTCGGCGTCCCAGGAGCGGATCGTCTCGCACGCCTCGCGCACACGTTCGAGCTGTGCGGCATTGGTGGCGACCGTCAGATTGTCGGCACGGCGGATGTCGGCGTCGATGTCTTCGGCCGTCGCCACCCGGATCACCTCGTCGACGCAGCCCGCCATCGCTGCCTGCATGGCGCTGACAGCTTGCCGGGTCGAGGTCTTCAGATATTTTTCGCGCGACCAGCCGAAGCCGCCCGAAAGCCAGCCGCCATTGCGCCCCGAGGCGCCGAAGCCGGCGAATTCGCGTTCGAGCAAGACTATGCGAAGCGAGGGTTTCGCCTTCTTGAGATAATAGGCGGTCCAGAGCCCGGTGTAGCCGGCGCCGACGATCGCAACATCGGCGTCGATGTCGCCGGGCAAGGGCGGACGCGGGCTTGGGACCGCGCCCAGATCCGCATACCAGAACGAGATGTCGCCGTTGCGCTTGACTTGCATGGGATGGCTTCCAGGAGACCGGAGAGAGGGATCAGGTGAGCGTCGTGTCTGCCGTGCTGTCGTCGGGCAGAAGCTTGGCGTCAGCGCCGTCGAAGCAAAGCTCGACCTTCTCGCCGAGGGCGAAATTCTCGCCGGTGAGCGGCGACCGCACGATCGCGGTCGAGCCGTCGCCGAGCTTCACTTCGTATTTCGATCCCGAGCCAAGATAGATCGCCTCGGCGATCGTTCCCGCCAGGCGGTTCTTGCCGTCGGCTTGCCCCGGCCGGCGAATGGCAAGTTTCTCGGGCCGCAGCAGCATCACCGGGCTGACTTCTCCGGCAAGCCGTCGCGGCGCGGCGACCGTCTCGCCGGCAATGGTCAGCGCAGTGCCGGTGCCGTCACTTCTGGCTTCGCCGCGCAGCACCGTGGAGTCGCCGATGAACCGGCCGACGAACAGCGTTGCCGGCTCGTCATAGAGCTGCCGTCCGGTGCCCACCTGCTCGATCCGGCCACGGTTGAATACGGCGATGCGATCCGACAGCACCAGCGCCTCCTCCTGGTCGTGCGTGACATAGACGAAGGTGGTGCCGAGCTCGCGATGGATGCGCTTGATCTCGAGCTGCAGCCATTCGCGCAGCTTCTTGTCGAGCGCGCCGAGCGGCTCGTCCATGAGGAGCAGCGGCGGGTCGAAGACGATGGCCCGCGCCAGCGCCACGCGCTGCTGCTGGCCGCCCGACAATTCGCTCGGATAGCGATGCGCGAAGTCGCCCATCTTGACCATGTCGAGCGCCTTGGCCACGCGCCGCTTCCGATCGTCCTGCCCAACGCCGCGCAGCGTCAGCGGATAGGCGACGTTGCGGCCGACCGTCATATGCGGGAACAATGCGTAGTGCTGAAAGACGACGCCGATGTTGCGCTTGTGCGCCGGCACGCCGACGACGCTTTGTCCTCCGACCAGCAGCTTGCCGCTCGACACATCCGTGAAACCGGCGATCACATTGAGCGTCGTCGTCTTGCCGGAGCCGCTCGGCCCAAGCAGCGTCATGAACTCGCCGGGCTCGATCCTGAGCGACACGCCGTCCAGCGCCTTGAACGCGCCATAGGCCTTGGTGACGAATTCGAGGTCGATCGCCGCGCCGCGATTGTCCGGTCTTGGGTTCATAGGCGTCCCTTCCGCTCGCGGCCAAGAAGAAGCATGCCGCCGCCGATCAGGATCGTCGTGGCGCACAAAAGGATCGTACCGACGGCAGCGACGGTCGGGTCGGCGTCGCGCGTGATCGAGGAGAAGATCTGCACCGGCAGGGTCTTGAGATAGGGGTTGGTGATGAACAGCGAGACGATGATCTCGTCGAAGGACGTCGCGAAGGCGAACAGCAGGCCGGAGAGGATGCCGGGCAGGATCAGCGGCAGCGTCACCGTCCGGAACGTGGTGAGCGCGCCGGCGCCGAGGCTCGCCGCAGCCGTCTCCAGCCGCCTGTCGAACACTTCCAGATTGGCCGACACGGCGATCAGCACGAAGGGCAGCGCCAGGATGGTGTGGGCGAGCACGAAGCCGGGCAGCGTGCCAACGAGTTGCGCATCGAGATAGACGGCATAGATGCCGATGGCCAGAACCACGCCCGGCACAACCATCGGCGTCAGCATCAGCATCCGCAGCAAATTGGCAGGCCGCGCCTTCATACGGTCGAGGCCGAAGGCGGCCAGCGTGCCGAGCACCGTTGCCAGCACCGCCACGATCGAGGCGACCTTCAGGGAATTGAGGAAGCTGGTCGACCATTCTGGATTCGTGACGAAATTCTCGTACCACTGCCAGGAGAAGCCTTGCGGTGGGAAGGAGAGCGACTTGTTGCCGTTGAACGACATCGGCACGACGACCAGCGTCGGTGCCACCAGCCAGATCGCCACCAACAGGCAGACAAGGCCGAGAACGACACGGGTGAGCGGCTTCATTTCCATCAGCGCCGCCCCGCTTCCCGGTGCCGCGACCGCATCACCGGCGCTGCAAGCGCCAGCAACAGGAAGGTCGCGACCAGGAGCACCACGCCCATCGCGCCGCCGCGTCCCCATTGCAACAGGCTGAGCACCTGGGTCTGCACCAGTGTCGACAGCATCGTCGAGCGCGGCCCGCCGAGCAGTGCCGGCGTGATGTAGAAGCCCAGCGCCAGGATGAAGACGATGATTGCGCCGGCATAGACGCCCGGCAGCGACAGCGGCAGGTAGACTGTCAAGAAGGCGCGGGACGGCCGGGCGCCAAGGCTGCGCGCCGCCTGCACCAGCCTGAGGTCGATGCCTCTCATCACCGAATAAAGCGGCAGGATCATGAAGGGCAAAAGCACCTGCGCCATGCCGATCACCACGCCCGTCTGGGTGCGGATCAGCCGGATGCCCGCGAAGCCGGCTGATCTGAGCAGCGAATTGATGACGCCGGAATCCTGCAGCAGGATCACCCAGGAGAGTGTGCGCACCACGCCGCTCACCCAGAAGGGGATGAGTACGCAAAGCACCAGGACGAGCCGCACGCGCGAACCGACCGCGGTCATGAGGTAAGCATAAGGATAAGCGCAAACCACGCAGACCAGAGTGACCCATGCCGAGATGGTGAAGGTGCGCTGGAGCACCGCGAGATTGACGGGCGCGCCGAAGAACCAGGCATAGTTCTGCACGCCCCATTCCGGCTCCGAGAGGCTGCGCAGCACGATGGTGAGCAGCGGATAGCCGATCACCGCGGCGAGCAGGATCATGGCCGGCAGCGTGAGCGCGAACGGTCGCCAGGCCCATCCTGCCCGCTTTTCGGCAGTCTGGATCGTCGGTTCGAGCGCGCTCACGGTTCTTGCCTCCGTCAGCTCAGTTGCCGGCCATCAGCGCGGACCACTTCTCCTGCGCGACCGGGAAGTTCTCGACCCAGAACTTGATGTTCTGCTTGTAGCCTTGCTTCTGGCGCTCGGGCGTGTTGGTCAGGAAAGCTGCGACCGACTCGTCAACCTTCGGCTTCGCATCGTTGTTGATCGGCGTGTAGGAGGTCTGCTGCGTGAGAATCTCCTGCGCCTGCTTGCCGAGATAGGCATTCAGCAGCGCATAGGCGGCATCCGTATCCTTGACACCGACGGGGATCGTCATCTGGTCCATCACCACCAGCCAGTCCTGCCAGGCGGGCGCGTATTTGGCACCATTCTTGACCGCCGTCATGGCGCGGCCGGTCCACATCATCAGCATGTCGGCTTCACCGGACTCCGCGAGCTGCTGCGATTCAGCGCCCGTCTTCCAGTAGATCGTGTCCGGGCCGAGCTTGCGAATCACGTCGAGGGCCTTGTCGATATCGGCAGCGGTCATCGCCTTCGGATCGCCGCCCGCCACCTTGAAGGCCTGTTCGAGCAGGCCACCGGTCGGATCGCCGGATCCGTCCAGGGCGCGCACGCCGGGGAACTTTTCGGTGTCGAAGAAATCGGCCCAGTTCTTGGGCGGGTTATCCTTGTACTTCTCCTTGTTGTACATCAGCACGACGCCGTAGTTCATCGCCGGAACCGAGCACTCGCCGACCTGTCCTTCGGGTATCTTCGAGACGTCGAGCTTCGAGAGATCGAGCTTCTGGAACAGCTTTCCGCAATGGACGTATGGCGGCAGATCGCCGGTATCGACCACGTCCCAGGTGACGTTGCCGGATTCGACCTGGGCCTGCAGCTTGGCGATCTCGGTCGGCCCGTCATTGAGCAGCTTGACGCCGGATTTGGCGACGAACTCCTTAAGCGCCGCCACCTGGCCGTCCTGATAGATGCCGCCATAGGAGACGAAGGTCAGGGTCTTGCCCTTGAGCGAGCCTTCCTTCACCTCGCCCGCGACAGGCTTTTCCTGTGCGAAGGCGGTGGTTGTCAGCATTCCGAGCGCCAGCACGGCGCCAAGACCTGCAAGTTTCGACTTCAACATAACTCTGACTCTCCCATTATGCCCGCGTTTAATCGGACTACCTGGCCGCGAGCGGTTTCCAGGGCTTGTATTGATCGAGCTCGGCGCGTGCCGAGGTCGGCGGTGCGATGATCCACATCACCTCGGCCCGACCACTGCCGATGTTCTCGCTGCGATGTGGTGTCGATGTCGCGTATTCGATGCTGTCGCCTTCTTCGAGGACGTGGCGGGCGTCGCCAAGAGAGACCTCGACGACACCGCGAAGGACGATCAGCATCTCCTGCGCGTCGCCATGCGTGTAAAGCGCGGAGCCGGTCGAGCCGCCGATATCGAACTCGCCGACATAGACCTCCATGTCGCTCAGCGGCGGGCGGGAAAGCAGCATCTTACGGCAGCCGTTGCTGGGCGGAAGGCTTGGCCGCTCGCTGCGCCGGAGCACGCCATGGTTCTGTGTCGCGCTTTCCTCGAACAGCATCGCGACGCTCACGCCCAACGCCGAAGCCATCTGGTTGAGCGAGGCAGTACTGGCGCCGGTCAGCCCGCGTTCAAGCTGGCTGATGAAGCTGGCGCTCGTTCCGGTCGCTTCCGCGAGGTCACGCAATGATAGACGGCGAGCGAGGCGCAGGGCCTTGAGCCGCACGCCCAGCACCTGCTGCGCATGAGCTGCAGCCGTGCCGGCACCGATCGCCGCCGGAGCCTGGCCGTCCTCCGAAGCCTCGCGCATCCCGTTTTCCTCCACTTAACACCTTGTACAGTACCACTGTACAGCTGGCAATAGGGGGCGGATGCCATTTCCACGGTCCCATGGCGGGGAACGGAAGCCGATCAAAAAATTAAGCATTCAACGGCAGTATCGAATGTCGGCCGGCAAGATGTCGTACAGCAAGGACCATTGTCGATCTGCTGAGCGGGAAGGGATTGCGATATGTCATCCTGGCTAAGAAAAGGACCGTTGATGCTCGTGCGCAGCCTGCTGATGCTGGCTGTCTTGGCGATCGGCACTCTGACTGCACCGGCGTTGGAACCGGCCAGCTATCCGGAGCCGCCGGACTCCGTAGCTTTCACCGTTCAGAAGGACGGCAAGCAGATCCCGGTCACACTGAGGCAGTTGGAAAAGCTCGGCCTCTACAAAGTCATCACCACAAGTCCTTTCGAGCAAGGGCAATTGACGTTTGAAGGCGTCCTGTTCCGAGACGTGCTTAAGTCCCTGGGATTGGCAGATAGGGATTCCGTCACTCTAAGGGCCGCGGACGATTACGTGCAGGTGATTCCGCACGAGGATTGGACGGAAGGTCCTCTGCTTCTTGCGACGCGCCAGGACGGGGAGTTGCTCACCCGACGAACACAAGGTCCGACCCGCTTGGTCTATCCTCTCAAGGATTTCCCCGCCTTCGACACGCCGATCCGCAAACCGCGATGGATTTGGCTGATCAAGACGATCGAGTCCGACAACTGACCGGCTGGTAGGCCTCCATGGTGGGATCTCGACTGAGAGGCTGGCGCATTCCGCTTACCTATGGCAGTGCCATAGGGCTGGCGGCGGTCGGTTCCGCGATCCTCATCGTCATGCTGTTTGTCAGTATCAGCAAGATCGAGTCTTCGCTGCCCCGGTTCGGGTTCTTCGCCATCCGCGAATTCCATATTGCCATACGCGACGTGACCCACCTGAGGGATATGATCTAGCTTGCTGAGGTCGCGCCCAACTCTCAGGCGAGCCTAGATCATCTGGCCGCTGCAAACGACCTGGTTTACATCCGCTTCAAGCGGGTCGACGGCGGCGAAACGATCAGCGCAATTCCCGCATATGCAGGCATCGTGCCGCGCGTGAACGACGCGGTAACGCGGCTCGACGCCGTGATCGCGGCGGGGCTCCCGTTCGATCAGCAGCGCTTGAAGGAACTGGGTCTGGAACTGGAGCAGATCGTCGGCCGGATGAACGACGAGTACTACAAATACGGCGAGGGCGTTAACGCCGATCTCTATGCG
>NZ_RZST01000032.1:0-27820 GCF_003997575.1 Mesorhizobium sp. M1A.F.Ca.IN.022.07.1.1 | reverse complement strand
CAGCCCAAGCACGCGCCAGCCCGGCATGCCGGCAAGCCAGTCGCGCAAACCGGCGGCGATGCGCTCGGCCTCGCTCGGGTCCTTGAGCAGTCCGCCCTTGCCGATCGCCTCGCGACCCGCCTCGAATTGCGGCTTGACGAGAAGCAGCGCCCTGGCGCCCTCGCCCGCCAAGGCCAGCGCCGGCGGCAGCGCCAGCTTCAGCGAGATGAAGCTGACATCGCAGACCAGGAAGTCCGGAACGCGGTCGCCAAGATCGGCGGCGGTCAGGTCCCGCGCATTCAGCTCTTCAATGACCGTGACCCGCCGATCGGCGGCAATTTCCGGGTTCATCTGGCCGTGACCGACATCGATCGCCGTGACATGGGTAGCGCCACGCTCGAGCAGCACCTGGGTGAAGCCGCCGGTCGAGGCGCCGATATCGAGCGCCTCATGCCCAGAGGGATCGAGGCCGAAATGGTCGAGGCCGGCAATCAGCTTCAGCGCCGCGCGCGACACATAGGCCTGCGCCGGATCGTCGACAGCAACGACACAGTGTGGCGCGACGGGCTGGCCCGGCTTGCGGGCGACTGCGCCGTCGACAGTGACGGTGCCGCGTTCGATCGCGTCGCGGGCGCGGGAACGGCTGGCGAACAGGCCACGTGCGACGAGCAGTTCGTCGAGACGCGGACGCGCGCTGGCGGGCAAAGAGGAACTCATCGGCCTTCATTGGCGAAAGCCGGCGGCGAAGGCAATGGCAGCCCTGTTGAATATGGCGCGGGGCACGGCAGAATGCCGGTGCCTATAGTCCGCTCACCCGGGCGAGGAAGAGCCATGCTGAAGGGAACCTGCCATTGCGGCGCCCGCGCACTGGACGCTGGAAGGCGATCCGGGATCGATCACCGCCTGCAACTGCACCCTTTGCCGCCGCTACGGCACGCTCTGGGCCTATGACTATGTCGACGAGCGCATCCGCATCGCAGGTCCGACGAGCTCCTACAGGAGGGTCGAGGTGGCCGAGCCCGCGCTGGAAATCCTGTTCTGTCCGAAATGCGCCTGTGTGCTCGCCTGGCGCGGGTTGCTTCCCGGCTCGAGCGGCCGCACTCGCATCGCCGTCAATGTCAGGCTGGCCCCGCCGGAGGCGGTCGCCGACCTGCCGATCGAGCATTTCGACGGCCTCGAAACGTTCGACGACCTGCCGCGCGACGGCCGCTGCGTGCGCGATATGTGGTTTTAGAAAATAGTCCGCGAGACCGGGCGCTCGACCGCCGGCATCAGGCCGTCATTGTGGGAGGCCTGCTCGCGCGGCTCAGCAGGAGCCGGCGCCGTCGGCGCGACTTCCTGCGGCACCACCAGTTGGGGAGTCTGCTTGTAGGAGAAGCCGCCGCGGATGTTGCCCATCTTGCCGGCAACGATGTCCATCACCGCCTTTTCGAGGTTGCGGTCGTAACGCGTTTCGGCTGCCACCGGCGCGGCCATGGCACTCAGCAGGGCCATGCCGCAAAGGAACGATTTCATTGTTCTTATCCCCTGCCTAGGACCAGGGTTTTAGCAGGGCGCCCGTTGAAAATCGGCCAAAAGACAAGGTAACCGAACGGCCAAATGAAAACCTAAACAAACAGTTGCAGCCGCAGCCGGCAAACTCAATCGGAGAGCTGAGTTTTCGATTCAGGCGCGCTGCGCCTGCATTCCATGGCCGAGTGCGGCGAAGACCGTCTGCACGATGCCGGTCGTGTCGAGGCCCGCGTCGGCATACATCTTCTCAGGCTTGGCGTGATCGGTGAACTCGTCCGGCAAGACCAGCGGGCGCACCTTGAGACCGTTTTCCAACAGGCCTTCATGGGCAAGGAAATGCAGCACCTGGCTGGCGAAGCCGCCGACCGCGCCCTCCTCGACCGTCACGAGAACCTCATGCGAGCGCGCCAGGCGGCGGATGAGATCCTCGTCCAGCGGCTTGGCGAAGCGAGCGTCGGCAACGGTGGTCGAAAGGCCCGCGGCGCCGAGCTCCTCGGCGGCCAGCAGGCAATCCTGCAGCCGCGTGCCGAACGAGAGCAGCGCCACCTTGGTGCCTTCCTTGAGAATGCGACCTTTGCCGATCTCGAGCACTGAGCCGCGCTCCGGCATGTCGACGCCGACGCCGTTGCCGCGCGGATAGCGGAAGGCGATCGGGCCGCCGTCGTAGTCGGCTGCCGTGCGCACCATATGGCGAAGCTCCGCCTCATCGGCGGCGGCCATGACGACGAAGCCAGGCAGCGAGGCGAGGAAGGTCGTGTCGAAGGCGCCGCAGTGCGTGGCGCCGTCGGCGCCGACGAAGCCGGCGCGGTCGATCGGGAAGCGCACCGGCAGTTTCTGGATTGCCACGTCGTGCACCACCTGATCGTAGGCGCGCTGCAGGAAGGTCGAATAGATGGCGGCGAAGGGCTTGTAGCCTTCGGTGGCGAGGCCGGCGGCGAAGGTCACCGCGTGCTGCTCGGCAATGCCGACATCGAAGGTTCGGGCCGGGAACACCTCGCCGAAGAGGTCGAGGCCGGTGCCACTCGGCATGGCGGCGGTGATCGCCACGATTCGTTCGTCCTCGCGCGCCTCCTGGATCAGGCTCTCGGCGAAGACCTTGGTGTAGCTCGGCGCGTTGGCCGGCGCTTTCGCCTGCGCGCCGGTGATGACGTCGAACTTGTTGACGCCGTGATACTTGTCGGCGGCGGCCTCCGCCGGCGCGTAGCCCTTGCCCTTCTGGGTGACGACATGGATCAGAATGGGACCGTCGCCATTATCGCGGACGTTCTTCAGCACCGGGATCAGGTGCTCCAAATTGTGTCCATCGATCGGGCCGATGTGGAAGAATCCCATCTCCTCGAACAGCGTGCCGCCGGTGACGTAACCGCGCGCATGCTCGACCGCGCGGGTGATGGCGCTGTCGGCGCGCTTGCCGAGATAGGAGGTCAGCTTCTTGCCGAAATCGCGCAGGCCGAGATAGGTCTTGCCGGAGGCAAGCCTCGCCAGATAGGCGCTCATCGCGCCGGTCGGCGGGGCGATCGACATGTCGTTGTCGTTGAGGATGACGATCAGGCGGGCATTGAGCGCGCCGGCGTTGTTCATCGCCTCGTAGGCCATCCCGGCGGACATGGCGCCGTCGCCGATGACGGCGATGACATTGTTGCGGCCGCCCGCAAGGTCGCGGCCCATCGCCATGCCGAGGCCGGCCGAAATCGAAGTCGAGGAATGCGCTGCGCCGAAGGGGTCGTATTCGCTCTCTGCGCGCCGGGTGAAGCCGGAGAGACCGCCTTCCTGGCGAAGCGTGCGGATGCGGTCGCGGCGGCCGGTCAGAATCTTGTGCGGGTAGGCCTGGTGGCCAACGTCCCAGATCAGCCGGTCTTCCGGCGTGTTGAAGACATAGTGCAGCGCAACCGTAAGCTCGACGACGCCGAGACCGGCGCCAAGATGGCCGCCGGTGTGCGACACCGCATCGATCAGCTCCGCGCGCAGTTCGGTCGCCAGCTGCGGCAGCTCGCTTTCATCAAGCGTCCGCAAATCCGCGGGGATGCGGACTTTGTCGAGGAGCGGCGTGTCAGGCTTCGGGTTCACTCTGGGACGGCCTGTCAACTTAACCTTGGGTTAACCTTCAAATATGCGCTTTGCTATGCGCGAGATAGGCTGATGGCGCGCCAATGTAAATGCGTGTCAGTGACGCGCCTGGCGCAGAATGTCCATCCTGCGCTAACCTTCCGGCAGCGGAATGAATTCTTCCTCATCGCCAGGAACGATATCGAAGCGGCCCGTCTTCCATTCTTCCTTGGCCTGCTCGATGCGTTCTTTCGAGGACGAAACGAAATTCCACCAGATATAGCGCTTGGAGCCCAGCGACGCTCCGCCGAACAGCATGAAATGCGCGCCGCGCTCGGACGACACGACGATTTCCTCGCCCGGTTTGAACACCAAAAGCCGCTCGGCCGGGAAACGGTCGCCGGCAATCGAAACCTCGCCCTCCAGCGTGTAGATGGCGCGTTCCTCGGCGTCGCCGGGGATTTTGACGCTGGCGCCCGCCGCCAGCCGCAGATCGGCATAGAGCGTTTCCGAGGCGGTCGCGACGGGCGAGCGCAGCCCGGAAAATTCGCCGATGACGACGCGGCCGCTAACGCCCTCGGCATCGATTTCGGGCAGTTGGACGACCGACGTGTTCGCGAACACCGGGGCGATTTCTTCCTTGCTGTCCGGCAGCGCCAGCCAGGTTTGCAGGCCGGAAATCGACATCGGCGCGCCGCGCAATTCCTCGGGCGTGCGCTCGGAATGAACGATGCCGCGGCCGGCGGTCATCAAATTCACGTCGCCCGGCGCGATCACCATTTCGGTGCCGAGCGAGTCGCGATGCCTGATCTTGCCGTCGAACAGATAAGTGACGGTGGAAAGCCCGATATGCGGATGCGGGCGCACGTCGATCGCATGGCCGGCGCGCAGGATGGCCGGACCCATGCGGTCGAAGAAGATGAACGGACCGACCAGCCTGCGCTTCGCCGTCGGCAAGGCGCGGCGAACCTCGAAGCCGCCAATGTCCTTGGCGTTCGGAATGACCATCAACTCGATCTGGTCGCAGGCGAAGGCGTCGCCGGCCTCAGGATCGTTGCCTGGAAAGAAGCTCATGACCGGCGTCAGGCGAAGCGGAGCGCGGATCGGGCCTTCGCCTTGGCGGCCTCATCCTCGCGGTTGCGCGGATGCTGGGTGGTTTCGAGGCTGTCAAGCAGCTCGCGCGCGGCGGCGGCGATCGCCTCGACGGCGTGGTTGAAGGCATGCTCGTTGCGCTTGGACGGCTTGGTCGCGCCGCTCAGCTTGCGAACGAACTGCAGCGCCGCGTCATGGACCTCGTCGTCGGTCGCCGGCGGATCGAAGTTGAACAGGGTCTTGATGTTTCGGCACATGCTTTAACTCCTTACCTGCTTTCTGCCCGAACCGGTCTGACATTGTGCACCGAGGTGTGTTGAGATTCAGGTCAGACCGAGCCGAAAATGGCGGGTTCCGAGAACCGGACCGGAGCGTACTTGAAGGACGTGAGCACCGGAACCGCAGAAAGCCGCGTTTGCAGGCGGCCTCACCTGAATATCAATACACCTCACTCGGCGTCGAGCGGCTCCGTTCCAACCGGCTTGCCGTCGCGCGAGAGCCTGATCTTCTCGACCTTGTCCTCGGCGGCCTTGAGCAAGCGGTCGCAATGAGCCTTCAGCGCCTCGCCGCGCTCGTAGATCTTGATCGACTGGTCGAGCGGAACGTCGCCGCGCTCCAGATCATCGACGATCTTCTCCAGCGCGTCGAGCGCCTGTTCGAAGCTCATCGCCTTGACGTCTTGGTTAGCTTCATCAGCCATCATTCATCCCTTCATCAGCCGCCCGACATGGGCGGCGACCGAAAATGCCAATCCTTGCAGATCGTAACCGCCCTCCAGCAGGCTGACGAGCCGGTTGCCGCTGTGGCGCCCGGCGCGCTCCATCAGCTGGCCGGTCGCCCAGTCGAAATCGTCCTCGGTCAGGTTGATCGCGGCCAGCGGATCGCGATGGTGCGCATCGAAACCGGCGGAAATGATGATCAGATCCGGCTGGAAGGCGTCGATCGACGGCAGCACGCGCGACAGGAAGGCGTCGCGGAACGTGTCGCTGCCGGTGCTCGGCGCAAGCGGCGCGTTGACGATGTTGCCGGCGCCGGTCTCGCTCTTGGCACCGGTGCCCGGATAAAGCGGCATCTGGTGGGTCGAGCAATAGAGCACCGACGGATCGTCCCAGAAAATGTCCTGCGTGCCGTTGCCGTGATGCACATCCCAATCGACGATGGCGACGCGCTCGGCCAGATGCTTCTCCTGCGCATAACGGGCGGCGATCGCCGCGGTGTTGAACAGGCAAAAGCCCATCGCGGTCGCTTTTTCGGCGTGATGGCCGGGCGGACGCGCGGCAACGAAGACATTGGCGGCACGGCCCTCGAACACATCGTCGACGGCGGCGTTCGCCGCGCCGATCGCCGTCACCGCGGCCTGCCAGCTTTTCGGGCTGGCGCTGGTGTCGGCATCGATCGAGACGATCCCCGTCTCGGGAATCGCAGCGCGGACACGGCCGACGAAATCCTCCGGATGCGCGTAAAGGATAGTCGCCTCGTCGCCTTCCGGCGCCTCGACGCGGTCGAGGGCCGAAAAAGCCTCGTCGTCGAGCACGCGCTCGATGGCGCGCAAACGGTCGGGGCGCTCGGGGTGGCCGGGCGGCGTGAGGTGTTCCAGGAATACCGGATGAGTGTAAAGACGAGTGGTCATGGCGCCTAATCTAGGCACCTGTCGCACGGATAGCCATGTTTCAGCGCCGAATGATTGGGGAAATCGCGCCCAATCGTGTCGCTGGCGGCATTGGCCCGGCTTCGGCTTCGCGATAAGGTCGCGTCGCTGCCTGGTGCCCGCAACGCGGGAGAATCGGGAACACGGTTGAAATCCGTGGCGTGCCCAACGCTGTGAGGGGGACCGCGCCGGCAAACGCCACTGTCCCAGACGGGAAGGCGCCGGATGCGGGTCGATCCCGAGCCAGAAGACCGGCCCGGCAGACATGGTCATCCGCATGGTCAGGCGGAGGACTGCTTATCGCAAGGGGACAAGCGATGCAGGCACGAACAGCCGCCGCCGGCGGCGATGACTTTGACCAATTGGCGCGCGACGCCGTCTACCGGGCCATGTTCACCCGGCGCGACGTGCGCAGCCATTTCCTTGCCGACGATCTCGACGACAGCGTTTTGGCGCGGCTGCTCACCGCGGCACACCACGCGCCGTCGGTCGGCTACATGCAGCCCTGGAACTTCATCATCATCCGGGACGCCACAAGGCGGCGGCAGGTGCGCGACCTGTTTTTGGCCGCGCGCGAACAGGAACTGCCGGCGATCGAGGCGGACCGGCAGGCGCTCTACCGCAAGCTGAAGCTCGAGGGCATCTGCGAAAGCGCGCTCAACCTGTGCATCACCTGCGACCGCCAGCGCTCGAAGAACTCGCCGCTCGGGCGCTGGCACAATCCGGAGATGGACCTCTACAGCACCGTCTGCGCGGTGCAGAATTTCTGGCTCGCGGCGCGGGCGGAAGGCGTCGGGGTCGGCTGGGTGAGCATCATCGAGCCCGAAGCGCTGAAGCGACTGCTGTCGATCCCCGAGCACGTCACGCCGATCGCCTATCTCTGCGTCGGCCGCGTCTCGGAATTCGCGCCAAGGCCCG
This sequence comes from Mesorhizobium sp. M1A.F.Ca.IN.022.07.1.1, assembly GCF_003997575.1. NCBI lineage: Bacteria > Pseudomonadati > Pseudomonadota > Alphaproteobacteria > Hyphomicrobiales > Phyllobacteriaceae > Mesorhizobium > Mesorhizobium sp. M1A.F.Ca.IN.022.07.1.1. The sequence goes on along the minus strand of NZ_RZST01000032.1, from coordinate 20,625 downwards.
ACCTCGAAGCGCATGGCTGGGGCAAGCGCCTGCCGCTGCCCGAGCTGGTGATGAGCGAGACCTTTTGCGGCGCCGGCGAGGCGCCGCTCAAATCGGCGATCGCTCGTCTCGGAGAACGATTAAAGCCTTAGAACCGCTCGGCGTTCCATAGACCCGCACCAACCGCAACGCGCCATCGCGCTTCGCGTTTGCGCAATGGCGCATTGGCAGGCCTGACCGTCGTTGCCCGCTCTCAGAAAACCGGGGATTGTTCGCGCATCGCTTGACAACGTGACGGTTCTTCTTGGCGTGGTTGGGCCGGATCTCCGCACTCGCTTCCTCACTGCTAACCCTGTGCCAAGCGATGTCGTTCTCGGTCTTCAACGTCTGGTGAATTCACCGGCGTTCGGAATTAAATTCTGTCTTCTCATGTGAATAGGCAGATTGAGCTGGGCTTCGGCGCTTATTGTCGGGCGATAGATGAGACCCGGCGCGTTCCCATGAACTTTTTTGCAATAGATCGGTCCGCCGAACATGAGGGCGAAGCGGAATGGGAGCGCATCCGCGCAAAATACCCGCCGCAAGAACCATTCCTCAACTTGAACAACGCCGCGGTCAGTCCCCCACCGACTGTTGTCGAGGAAGCGACGGTTGACGCCTACCGCTTCATCAGTCGCAATCCCGACTACAATATGTGGAGCAAGCTCGACACAGCACTTCCTCATATCAAACGCGAGCTGGCGGAACTGATCGATTGCAGCCCCGGAGAGATCGCGCTGAACCGGAATTCGTCGGAGGGTCTTTCGACAGCGATCTTCGGAATACCGCTGACTAAGGGCGATCAAGTGCTGATCTCGCCTTGGGACTACCCCAGCGTTCGTGCGGGCTGGCTGCAGCGGCAACAGCGCGAGGGCATCGAGGTTGTAAACTGCACCTTCGACCTCATGGACAGCGACGACGACATCATCGAATCCTATGTTCAGGCGATGACCCCGCGTACCCGCGTCCTGCAGCTGACTCACATGTACCACTGGAACGGGCGTGTCCTGCCGGTGAACCGGCTCTGCGAGATCGCGCGGGAGCGCGACATCATGACTGTCGTCGACGGTGCCCAGACTTTTGCTCAGATGCCGGTCAGCTTCCGCGAACTCGATTGCGATTTTTTGTCACCAGCCTGCACAAGTGGCTCGGTGCTCCTATCGGCAACGGGATGCTGGTCGTCAGCGAACGCCGGATCGATACCACCTGGCCATTGCTTGCACCTTTCGACCAGCCCGCGGTGCACATAGACAGATTCGACCATTGGAATCTCGGCACCTACAATTCCGCTGTCCAGGCAGGAATCGCGCCCGCAATTCAATTCCACAAGGCGATCGGCGCGGAACGGATGCATGCGCGACTGCGCGAACTCACCCGATATTGGGTAGGTCTCGTCCAGGACATTCCCGGTTTCAGGCTCCATACGCCGACCGACACGGGACAGCCTCGCTGCGATAAGTCTGTTTTCGATCGACAGCATCGACATGCAGCAACTCGAGCGCGACCTTCGCGAGAAACACCAGGTCCACGTGAAATACCGCAAGGTCGAGCACGTCGAGGGTTTGCGGGTTTCGCCACACATTTACATGCTTAAGCGCGATCTTGATGCCTTTGTCGCCGCGCTGCGAAGCGCTGTGGAGTGAACCGACGAATTTCTCGGGGCTGTGCCTGACCTTAGCCGCCTGCTGTCTGGCGAATAGCGTTTTCGCAGTCGAGGGGTGCAGGATGGCAGCGCCGCTATTGCGCTTGAAGCTGCCTAGGCCTGCACCCTGACAAGAGTTCAATAGTTTCGCTCAAGGCCGTGAGCGTGGTCTGCATTTTTGAGGTCTATCAATGCGCCAAGTCTATGTGAGTGGATCCTATCTACCGGAAAGCGAGGCCCGTATCTCGGTCTTCGATCGGGGCTTCCTGTTCGCCGACGGAGTCTATGAGGTCACGCTCGTTCTTGATGGCAAGCTCGTCGATTTTGCCAGTCACATGGCGCGCCTGCGGCGATCGCTCCGTGAGCTCGATATGCCGTTCTCCCTGACCGAAGCAGATCTTTTGAAGATCCACAGGGAGCTCATTGGACGGAACAATGTATCCGAGGGACTTGTCTATTTGCAGATCACCCGGGGCGCGGCCGACCGCGATTTCATATTTCCTACTCGGGATACGCCGAACACCGTGGTGCTCTTCACACAAGAGAAGGCACTTGTCGAAAATCCGGTCGCCATGCGCGGCCAGCACGTCATAACCGTGGAAGATCTCCGGTGGCGGCGCTGCGACATCAAAACGGTGCAACTCCTGTATCCCTCCATGGCCAAAATGCAGGCGAAATCACGCGGCGCCGATGACGCATGGCTAGTGAGGGATGGTTACGTCACGGAAGGCTCTTCCAACAACGCCCATATCGTGACTTCGGATGGGACGATCGTCACGCGGGATCTCTCGAGCGATATCCTGCACGGGATTACCCGGGCAGTCGTTCTGCAGTGCGCAAGTGAACTTCATCTGCGGGTGGAGGAGCGCCCATTCACGGTAGTAGAGGCCAGACTTGCGACGGAGGCGTTTTCAACGTCATCATCCGGGCTGGTGAACCCGGTGGTCAGGATGGATGGTGCGCCGATCGGCAACGGGCTGCCGGGCGTAGTCACCCGGCGGTTGCGACAAATTTATCTCGATAGAAGCCGAGCATCGGCGATCTAGCGTTGATCGTCGACGGTGTTCTCTGCGGCGTCAAACATCGATACGCTACCTGCCGGTGGCGTTACTGGGGCGCATATGGACCGCGCTAACTCAAGCACTCCTGACGCCAGCCCTGCACGTGAATAGCTCGCCCGAGCACTCGCGGCGCCCAAGTAGCTTGACAAGGCCGCTGCTAGGCTGGCGTTCGCGCCAGATGCTGGCGGCGATCCTTCCATTGGCGGGGCATCTCCTCTGACTCTAGTCAAGCGGTCCTTGGCGAATCCCAGCGCGAGCCGCCGAAGGGGCTGAGCGCCTTGTCGCGCAATTCCCTGAACTTGGACGAGGCTTCGGCCAGGCGCCGGTCCCATTCCGGATTGGGGACCTGGCCCTCGATGGTGGCGAAGTAGACCTGCATCAGCGAAGCGATGGCGAAGGGCTCGATGAAAGCCGCCTTGAAGGCCCAGGCGAAGACGATGGCCAACACGAAGGCCCAGCCGGCAAGCTGGCCCGGCATGGCCCAGAGGATCGCGGCGGCGGGCGCCAGCATCAAAAGGAAGATGACGAAGGATACACCCCACATGATCACCGCCAGCCAGACGGCGTTCTTGACCATCAACTTGCCGTTCTGCGCATAGAGCACGACGCCTTGCCTGGCGGTCTCGAAAGGCGAGTTGGAATTGGTGCGGATGTTGTAGCCGAGGATGATCTCGTCGACATAGGTCAGCGACAGGCGGATCACGGTGTTGATGAAGCTCACCAGACCGCTCAAGCCTGGAATGGGTAGGAATGCAGCAATGCCGCCGATCAGCCCGGTGATGGCGCGGATGGCGCCTTTCACCAGCTGGTCGACGACGAAAAGGATGTTGGCCTCGGCGAAGCGCTTCGTCACCACTTCGCGCGCATAGGCGATCTGGCCCTGGCCGTCGGGAACGTCCTGCCCGTCGATCAGATGGACCATGACGGCGATATGGCCGGCCTTGAGCACATAGAGAATGTATTCGCGGATCCAGTAGACGGCGATCGAGACCACGCCGAAGCCGACGATCCCACCCCACAAGGCAAAGGACATCGGCCCGTCCGGATCGGTCGAGATGTGGCCGACGCCGTAACCGACGCTGGCGCCGGTACCGGTCGCTGTTATGTAGGCCACCGTGATGCCGAAATAGACGATGATGCGAAAGACGATGAACGGCCACGTCCGCATCATGATGGACACCGACCGGCCGATGCTGAAGTCCCACATGGCCCCGACCCTCCGCCTCAGAGAATTGGCGGGAGAGGATGCGCTCGCTCCTGCCAAAGTCAATGTCGGAGGGATTTTGAGCGGGGGACAATTGTCTGAGGCAGCGCGGACCCGAGTGATTGCCCGGAACGCCGCGACCGGATGCTATTTGGTTTTCAGGCCTTCCAGCAGCTGCTTGAACGCCGCCACAACCTTCTTCGACGTCGCTTCCGGATCCTTGGCATTGGCGATGCGCTGCGAGGCCTGGCTACTGGCGCCGTTGATGAGCCGCGCTGCGGTCTCGGGGTCGAGATCGGGAACGACGACGCCCTCCTCCTGCAGCTTTGACAGGTGATCGGTCATTGAAGCCGTGCAGGCGCTGGCGTTGGGCCACTGAGCCGGATCGCCGAGCACGGCCGGGCCGTCCCTGAACATGATGCGCTGGATTTCCGGCTCAAGCGCCATCTCGATATAGGTGGTGCATTCGTCGACGAAATGCTGCCAGCGAGTAGGCGCCCGCGAGGCCACCTCGTTCACCCGCGCCGCCATCTCGGCGTCGATCTCGGCGATCACCGCCTGCAGCAGCCCCTTCTTGTCGCCGAAATGATGATAGAGCGCGCCGCGCGTCAGACCCGCCGAAGCGGTGAAATCGTCCATCGAGGCCTCGGCATAGCCGATCGTGCCGAAGGCATGGCGCGCGGCCGCGATCAGCTTGGCGCGCGTCTCGGCGATCATCTCCTTGCGGGGCTTATGCATGGCTCCTGGCCTTATTCACATACGCGTCGTATGCTAATTGACATACGCGACGTATGAACTATCTGACATTCATACGCTGCGTATGTAATTGCGGCGCTTTCCCTTGTCGAGGAACGGGACCATGCGAAACCCATATTCGGAAATCTTTCGGGCTCCTGGCACGAAGAGCTTCGCCGCGGCAGCCTTCATCGCCCGGCTGCCGATCGCCATGGCGCCGATCGGCATTGTGGCGATGCTGTCACAAACGCATGGCGAGTACTGGCTGGCCGGCGCCGTCTCGGCCACATACGCTTTGGTCAACGCCTTCCTGTCGCCGCAGGTCTCGCGGCTGGTCGACCGCCTCGGCCAGAGCCGGATTGCCGTGCCGACGACACTTGTCTCGGCGCTTGCCTTCGCGACCTTGATCGTCGCGGCCAGCCAGCACTGGCCGGTGTGGACCTTGTTCCTATCGTCGCTGCTTGCCGCCTTAATGCCCAGCATCCCGGCGCTGGTCAGGGCGCGCTGGACCGAGATTTTTCGCGACCGCCCCGAGCTCAATACGGCCTTCGCCTTCGAATCGGCCGCGGACGAGCTGGTCTATGTCGCTGGGGCATCGCTGTCGGTGGGCTTGAGCGCCGCGCTGTTCCCGGAAGCCGGGATGGTGGTGAGCACCTTGCTGCTCGCCTTCGGCTCGGCGGCATTCCTGCTGCAGCGTTCAACGGAACCGCCCATTCGCCCGGCCGAGGATGGCGCGGCCGGTTCGGCGATCCGCCTGCGGCCGGTGCAGATCATCACCTTCGCGCTGATCTTTGTCGGCGCGACCTTCGCAACCACGGAAGTCACCACCGTTGCCATTACTGAAGAGCTGGGCCAGCCCGAAGCAGCCAGCCTCGTCATCGGCGTCTATGCACTGGGATCCTTCGTGCTCGGCATCATCGTCGGCGCGCTCAGTTTGCGCACGCCGCTGCAACGCCAACTCGCGATAGCTGTCGCCGTCATCGCGCTCACCACGCTGCCGCTGCTTTTTGCCGACAGGGTGCCGACCCTGGCGCTAGCCGTCTTCGTCAGCGGCGTTGCCATCTCGCCGACCTTCATCACCGCCTTTGGCCTGATCGAACGCCACGTGCCGCCGGCAATGCTCACGGAAGGCGTGACCTGGGTGACCACCGGGATCGGCATCGGCATGGCGCTAGGCTCCTTCGCCGCCGGCTGGATGGTCGACACTTTTGGACCGCAGAACGGGTTCTGGGTGTCGGTGGCGGCAGGCTCAGTCGCTTTGGTCACCGTGCTCGCCGGCCAGTGTCGGCTGGCGACGCCGGACTGCGACCCGAATGAATGCGAAGCGGCGATTGCTCCGGCTGGATGATACCGATGCATCCGGCTCTGGCTGGCTATATGTCCTGCTTTTGAACGAACTTCGCCGCCGGGACTGCGTAAAGCCCCGTCGGCGCGCCATGGAGCATGATCTCCCGCTCGAAGACGAAGCCGCATTTCTCCAGCACGCGCCGCGATGCCGGATTGGCGGGACGCGCCAGTGCGATCACCCGATCGGCGCGCAAGGGGCCGAAAGCCGCGTGCAAGGTCCCCCGGACCAGTTCCGTCGCGTAGCCATGCCCCCAGGTCTCGGGATGAAGATGATAGGACAGGTTCAGCCCATCGAAATCGCTCGATAAGGTGACACCGCCGAAGCCGATCAGCCTCTCGTTGGCTTCGACCGCCCAGCGACCAAATCCGTGCCTGTCCCAATGATCGATGTCGCGAGCGAGCCTTGCAGCGCTCTGCTGCGGCGTGTCCGGCGTCGGGTCGGGGCGATGCGCCACCAGTTCGGGGCGCGAAAAAAGATCGGCCAGAAACTCCAGATCCGCCTGTTTGGGCCGGCGCAGCAGCAATCGTTCGGTCTGCTGGCTGACAGGCAATGGCGCGGCCATCGTTTTTCTCCGCCGCCTGTCGGCCGAAACGTCAGAGAATTTCCGTTTTGGCGATGTGAATGCCGAATCCTTCGAGGCCGACATAGTGGCGCTCGCGCGAGGCGATCAGGTTGATCGAGGAAATGCCGAGATCCTTGAGGATCTGTGCTCCGAGCCCGATCTCGCGCCACTCGTTCTCGCGCCGGCGCGCCTCTTCGTGATCCTCGCGGTCGCCGCTCTGGGGCCGCTTGCGCTCCTGATGGGCGACGCCGACCGAGCCTTCGCGCAGGTAGACGATGACGCCACGCTTGCGCTCGCCCATCGCCTCCATGATACGGTCCAAGCGGTGGCTGGTGCCGAAGACGTCGGTCACGACGTCTTCCGAATGCAGCCGCACCGGCACCTCCTCGCCGTCGCGGATGTCGCCGAAGACGACCGCGACATGGTGCATGGAATCCCAGGGCAGCGTGTAGGTGAAGACCTGCGCCTTGCCGCCGGGCGTCTCAATGTCGGAGCAGGCGACGCGCTCGACCAGCGTTTCCTTGCGCTGGCGATAGGCGATGAGATCGGCGACCGAAACCTGCTTCAGCCCGTGCTGCGCGGCGAAAGCCTGCACCTCAGGTCCACGCTTGACGGTGCCGTCGTCGTTGACCAGTTCGGAGATGACGCCGATCGGCGGCAGCCCGGCGAGCTTGCAGAGGTCGACCGCGGCTTCCGTATGACCCGAGCGCATCAAGACACCGCCCTCGCGCGCGATCAGCGGGAAGATGTGGCCGGGCCGCACGAAGTCGGAGGCACCAACATTGCCATTGGCGAGGTTACGCACGGTGAGCGTGCGGTCGTCCGCCGAAATACCCGTCGTGGTGCCGTGCTTGAAGTCGACGCTGACGGTGAAAGCGGTGGTGTGGGCGGAATCATTGTCGGCCACCATGGGCGCAAGGTTCAGCCGCCTTGCGTCCTCGCGCAGCATCGGCGTGCAGACGATGCCGGAGGTGTTGCGGACGATGAAGGCCATCTTTTCCGGCGTGCAGTGGACGGCGGCAACGATCAGGTCGCCCTCGTTCTCGCGCCCGTCATCGTCCATGACGACGACGATCTCGCCGCGCTCGAAAGCGCGGATCGCTTCGACGATCTTCTTCTGGTCGTATGGCATGGACGCTCGCTAGCTCGCTTGGGGAATAGGGCAGTAAGGGAGTAGGGGAACGGAAAAAGTTTGGCGTCGCCGAATGCGACGTAACATACTCTCCTACTGCCTTACTGCCCTCCTCCCCTTCCCGTCTGTCCTCTATGCCGCAGATAATGATCCGCGATCGCGCAGGCAACCATGGCTTCGCCGATCGGCACGGCGCGGATGCCGACGCAAGGATCGTGGCGGCCCTTGGTCATGACCTCGACGTCCTTGCCGTCCTTGTCGATCGATTTCCGCGGCGTGAGGATCGAGGAGGTCGGCTTGACGGCGAAGCGGGCGACGATCGCCTGGCCGGTCGAGATGCCGCCGAGGATGCCGCCGGCATTGTTGGACAAAAACACCGGCTTGCTGTCATTGCCGATCCGCATCTCGTCGGCATTCTCTTCGCCGGTGATGCGGGCGGCTTCGAAGCCGTTGCCGATCTCGACGCCCTTGACGGCGTTGATCGACATCAGGCCGGAGGCGATGTCCTGGTCGAGCTTGGCATAGATCGGCGCGCCGAGGCCCGCCGGCACACCTTCGGCGACGATCTCGATCACCGCGCCGACCGACGAGCCGGCCTTGCGAATGCCGTCGAGATAGGCGGCAAAGACCGGAACCGAGGCCGGGTCGGGGGTGAAAAACGGGTTTTCCGCATCGCCGACGAAACTCCAGTTCCAATTGGCGCGATCGATCGACTTTTCACCCATCGAGACCAGCGCGCCGCGCACCACCATGCCCGGCACCACCTTGCGTGCCAGTGCGCCGGCCGCCACTCTGGCTGCCGTCTCGCGCGCCGAGGAGCGGCCGCCGCCGCGATGGTCGCGCAACCCATATTTGATCTCATAGGTGTAATCGGCATGGCCCGGCCGGTACTGGCGCGCGATCTCGCCGTAGTCCTTGGAGCGCTGATCCACATTTTCGATCAGCATCGAGATCGGCGTGCCGGTGGTGATCATCGTCTCGCCGTCCTCGCCGAGGATGAAGCCGGAGAGGATCTTGACCTCGTCCGGCTCGCGGCGCTGGGTGACGAAGCGCGACTGGCCCGGGCGGCGCCGGTCGAGCTCGGCCTGGATGTCCTCGCGCTTGAAGCGGATCCCGGGCGGGCAGCCGTCGACAACGCAGCCAAGAGCGGCGCCATGGCTTTCACCCCAGGTGGTGACGCGGAAAAGATGGCCGAAGGTGTTGTGAGACATGGAAAAAACGCCCTGCCCGGCGCGGACCCGGTTCGCCGGTTCAAGCGTGCCTTCTATTGGCGTTTTCCACAGCGGTCAAACGGTGATCGGATGCATCAATCTGTGATCTGGAGGATTTAGTTTTGACACATTCGGTTGGTTTCTGCTCTCTTCCATCCGCCGTTGAGGATCCGCCGTTGCTCATGCCGGCGCAATGACCAAAGAGGACGACGATGCGTACCCTGATTGGCGCCGCCTGCGCCATGTTGCTCATTTCCACCGCTGCCGCGTTCGCCGGCCAGACCGAAGGCTTGATCAAGAAGGTCGACAAGGACACGCTGACGCTGACGCTGGACGACGGAAAGTCCTACAAGCTCAACGCCGAAACCGATCTCGACGCGCTGAAGCCCGGCATGGATATCGTCCTCGCCTACGACGTGACCAATGGCGAGAATGTCGTGACCGATATGCAGCTGCCGGACAGCGACTAGAATCATCCGCGCCGCGAGGTCTTGGCGGACGGCGCAGTACGTTGGTAGCAGTACGTTGGTAGAGGACACCTTTGCCAATGTCCGAGCGCCGAACGCTTCGGCATCCTGGAGCGAAGCAAGGGGCGCAGCGACGCAAACGCAGATTCCCGGATGGCGACGTTCGAGGCCTTCGGCCGACCTCCAACACACGGCCTGAAACGCAGGCCCTACAGCCACTCCAGGGTGCGGCCCTCGAGCCGTAGCAGGCGGTCCTGCGGTACGTCGAGGCTGGCGGCTTCCTGCTTGGAAATGCCGGTGACGAAGCGGAAGAAGCAGCGCATGATCCCGCCATGGGTGACGCAGACGGTCGGCTGGCGAAGCGCGTCGAACCAGGGTTTTATCCGCTCGAGCAGCATCTCGTAGCTTTCGGCGCCCTCGCCGGGCGGCTGGAAATCCCACTTCGCGGCGCGGCGGCTTTTGGTCGAACCCGGGACACGCTTTTCGAGTTCGGCAAAGGTGAAACCCTGCCAGTCGCCGAAGCTTAGCTCCACCAAGCGCGGATCGGTGCGATAGGCGAGCGGGTCGAGACCCATCGCCGCGCGCATCAGTTCCATCGTCTCACGCGTGCGGCTCATCGGGCTGGCGACAAAATCGAAATCCGCGGCGTTTCCGATAAGGTCCGCCAACCGTCGGCCGTTTTGCGTCGCCTGCTCACGGCCAAGTTCGTTGATATCGGTATCCGCCTGGCCTTGCAGCCGACCCTCGGCGTTCCACTGCGTCTGGCCGTGGCGCGCGATGTAGACGAGCGGATACATCAGGTCTCCGGAGGTCGGGCCAGGGCCTGGACGATAGACAGGCGGAGAGAACTAGTCCTTGACGGTCGAGATGTCGGGCGCGTCGACCGCCTTCATGCCGACGACATGGTAGCCGGAATCGACGTGATGGACCTCGCCGGTCACGCCGCGCGACAGGTCCGACAGGAAGTAGACGCCGGAATCGCCGACCTCTTCCTGCGTCACCGTCTGCTTGAGCGGCGCGTTGTACTCGTTCCATTTGAGGATGTAGCGGAAGTCGCCGATGCCGGAGGCGGCAAGGGTCTTGATCGGGCCGGCCGAGATGGCGTTGACGCGGATCTTCTTGGAGCCGAGGTCGACGGCCAGATAGCGCACGCTGGCCTCGAGCGCCGCCTTGGCGACGCCCATGACGTTGTAGTGAGGCATAACCTTCTCGGCGCCGTAATAAGTCAGCGTCAGCAGCGAGCCGCCTTCGCTCATCAGCGGCTCGGCGCGCTTGGCGATGGTGGTGAAGGAAAACACCGAAATATCCATGGTGCGCAGGAAATTATCGCGCGTCGTCTCGACATAACGGCCGGTCAGCTCGTCCTTGTCCGAGAAGGCGATGGCATGGACGAGGAAGTCGAGCTTGCCCCAGTGCTTGGCGATGTCGGCAAAGACTGCGTCCAGGCTTTCCGGATCGGTCACGTCGCAATGGCCGGCGACATGCGCGTTGAGTTCCGCCGCCAGCGGCTCGACGCGCTTCTTGAACGCCTCGCCCTGATAGGTCAGCGCGATTTCGGCGCCGTGATCGACGCAAGCCTTGGCGATGCCGAAAGCGATCGACCGATTGTTTGCGACGCCAAGGATGAGGCCTCGCTTACCGGCCATCAGGCCCTGTCCACCCGCCATGTGCGCAATTCTCCGCAAGAATGTCTGCTTTGTGGAGCCCTATCGCACAGGCACAGGGCCCCTTCAAGCGTCGAAAACAGACTGGCTTGAGGAGAAAACTGCTTCGATCAGCCTTTCCGCTTACGCATCAGGGCTTCGAGATCGGCGTCTCCACCCTCCGGCAGCATCAGCCGCACATGGGCGTAGAGATCGCCATGGCCACCTACTTTTTCCGGCAGGCCCCTGCCCTTGAGGCGCAACACCTTGTCCGAGCTCGACCATGCGGGAACGTTGACCGCGAGCTTGCCGGTCGGCGTCTCGACGGCCACCTTGGCGCCGAGCACCGCGTCGGCGAGTTCGATAGGCAGGTCGACATGCAGGTCGCGGCCCTCGATGCGATAGCGCGGATGGCGGCGAATGTGGATCTTGACCAGCGCGTCGCCCGGCTGGCCGGGCCCCTGCTCGCCCTGACCCTTCAGGCGGATGGTCTGGCCCTCCTCGACATAGGTGGGAAGCTTGACCGCCATCTTGCGGCCGTCAGGGAACATCGCCGTCACCTTCTCCGCGGTGGCGGCCTCTTCGACGGTGATGTCCAGCGTGACATTGAGGTCAGGCGCCTGGACCGGCTGGCGACGGTCGCCACGGCCTGGACCGCGCCCACCCGAAAAGGCCTCGCCGAAGATCTGGCTGAAGATGTCGCTGTTGCCGTCGAAAGGATCGCCGCCCGGACGACCGGTGCGGAATTCGAAATGCGCCCCGCCGGGGCCCTGCTGACGGCGGAATCCGGCAAACGGATCGCCACCGGCCGCGCCCTCGAAGCCCTGGAATCTCGGCTTGCCGTCGGCGTCGATCTCGCCGCGATCGTAAGCTGCGCGGCGCTTCTCGTCGCCGACGATCTCATAGGCCTGGTTGGCGGCCGCAAAACGCTCTTTCGCCTTCGGATCATTCGGATTCTGGTCCGGATGATGCTGCTTGGCGAGCTTGCGGTACGCCGATTTTATTTCCTTGGCCGAGGCGTTCTTGGCAACGCCCAGCACCTCATAGGGGTCGCGCATGCTTCCTGCCTGAAAGAGAGATTGGGTCCACAGTTGCCTTCTATATGCGCTCGCATAGGAAGAAATTCCAGTAGTGCAAGATGCCGATGGCGATTGAAATTAGAGCGCCTTGAACTCCTGCATGCGCCAGCCTCCGGCGTCGGCAATGCAGAGCTCGCCCTGGTACATGGCGACGCCGTCGAAACTTTCCCGCGTCGCGTTGAAGCGTCGGCAGGTCAAGCCGCCATCCTTGAGTTCCACCAGCTCGGTGATCGAGCCACGGGAGCCGGTGCCGGCATTGGCCCATGGCACCGCCTGGCCGCCGAGCTCCTGGATGTCGGCGGAAGACACCGCATTGCCGATCGTGGTCTGGTCCGAGTCGTTGTCGCTGCTTGCCGGCACGGCGGGCGCGGACGGCGCGCTGGAGGTGATGATCGAGCGGTCAACCTCCGCCTTCTCGAGGCTGAAGCCGCCGGCGCCACAGGCCGCGAGCGGAAGCGCCAATGTCAGCAACGCAGCCTTGGCGCTGGCCGAAGCAATAACGCTCCATTGCCCGCTGTCAAAAGCTTGCGCGATACGCGACAATCGGCGAACTCCTCCCGCAACGTTAAAAATTTGGAAAACTATGAACGAAAGCGAGTTAACAAGCGGTGACTTCGCCGAGGCTTTGGAGCCGTTCCGGCTGTTTGCCGAGTGGCTGGACGACGCCGTCAAGAGCGAGATCAACGACCCCAACGGCGTTGCGTTGGCAACCGTCGACGCCGACGGCATGCCGGATGTGCGGATGGTGCTGCTCAAGGGGTTCGACGAAAGGGGATTTGTCTTCTACACGAATTTCGAGAGCGCCAAGGGCCGCGAGATTCTTGGCAGCATGAAGGCGGCGATGTGCTTCCACTGGAAATCGCTGCGCCGCCAGGTGCGCGTGCGCGGGCCGGTGGAGATCGTCAGCGACGCCGAGGCTGACGCCTATTATGCGACGCGGCCGCGCGGCAGCCGCATCGGCGCCTGGGCCTCCAAACAGTCGCGGCCGCTGGAAAGCCGTTTCGCGCTGGAGAAGGCGGTGGCCGAATACACGGCGCGCTATGCGATCGGCGAAATCCCCCGGCCGAAACACTGGTCGGGCTTCTGCATCCTGCCGCAGACGATCGAGTTCTGGCACGACCGCCCGTTCCGGCTGCATGACCGCATCGTGTTCTCGAGAAACGACGCCGGCGGCTGGGACAAGACGCGGCTCTACCCCTGAGATCGCCGAGAGCGAAGAGTTCAGCCTTTCTTGCGGGTCATGAAGGCGGTCAACGCCGCGCGCGCCTCGTCGGACTTCAGCCGCTCGCGGAAATGCTCGCTCTCGACCTTGATGCGGGCGACGATTTCCTTGCGCGGCTCACGCATCAGATCGCGGGCAATCTTAAGCGCCTGCGGCGGCTTGGCGGCGATCTCGGCCGCCGCAGCCAGCACCGCGCCTTCCAGCTCGTCTTCCGCGACCACATCGTAGATCAGGCCGGCGGCCTTGGCGCGCTCAGCCGAAAAACCTTCGCCGAGACCGAGCAGCGCGAAGGCGCCCTGGCGGCCGAGGACCTGCGGCGCGAGCAGGCTCGAGCCGGCCTCGGGCACGAGGCCGAGGTCGACGAAGGGCGTGCGGAAGAGCGTTCGCGGCGTGGCGAAGGTCAGGTCGCAATGCAGATTGAGCGTGGTGCCGATGCCCACCGCTATGCCATCGACACCCGAGACCATCGGCTTCTCCGCCTTGGCCAGCGCCATCAGGAAATCCCACACCTCATTCCCGCCCTCGCCGCCGGTGGCGATCACCAGGAAATCCGCAAGATCGTTGCCGGCGGAAAAGGCACCGGGCACGCCGAGAAAGACATGGACGCGAACCGTCGGATCGGCATCACCTTCAGAAAGGGCGGCCGACATTTTCGCGTACATGGCACGTGTCAGCGCATTCTTCTTCTCAGGCCGGTTCATGCGGATGATCTGCACGGCGCCCCGGCGCTCGATGAGGATATGGTCGGTCACGATCGGTTCCTTCGGCTGACTGGCTGTTCAGGCGATCAGCGCCTTGCCGGCGGCGGCGAGGCTTTCGGCGCCGTCGATGACGCGCTCCTTGAGCGCGCGCGTCTCGCCTAGGAGGTTTTCGGCAAAGAAGCGGCATAGCGCAACGCGGCCGCGGTCGGCGAGGCCGCCTTGCGCCAGATAAGCGCCGCCGGCGGCGAGCGAGATCAGGCGCAGATAGGGTGTGGCGCCGGCCATCGCGGCATCGGCCTTGCCGTCGGCCATCAGCCTTTGCAAGAAGCGCGTCGCCTCGTCGAGATCGGCAAGCGCCCGATCGAGATTGTCGGCGGTGCGGCCAAAACCCTCGATGTTGGAGGTGCGCACCGCATCGGCCATCGCTTTCAATTCGCCGATATAGCGATGCACGTGCTCGCCGCCGCCGAGCGGCAGTTTTCGCGAGACGAGGTCGATCGCCTGGATGCCGTTGGTGCCTTCATAGATCGGCGCGATGCGGGCGTCGCGATAGAGCGCCGCCGCGCCCGTCTCCTCGATGAAGCCCATGCCGCCATGCACCTGGATCCCCAGCGAAGCGACCTCGACGCCGACATCGGTCGAAAAGGCTTTTGCCAGCGGCGTCAAGAGATTGGCGCGGTCGCGCCAGTTGGCGGCGGCCTCGCCCTCGGCGACACGGGCACGGTCGATGGCGTGCGCACAGGTATAGGCGATAGCACGCGCGATCTGCGTCAGCGCCTGCATGGTGAGAAGATTGCGCTGCACGTCCGGGTGACGGACGATCGGCGCCATGCCGGACCCTGAATAATCAGATGCCTTGCCCTGCCGGCGCTCATTGGCATAGGCGATCGCCTTCTGCGTGGCGGTTTCGGCCACCGCAACGCCCTGCATGCCCACCGCGAGACGAGCGTTGTTCATCATCGTGAACATGCAGGCCAACCCTTTGTTCTCCTCGCCGACCAGCCAGCCGATGGCGCCGGGCCTCATGCCCTCAAAACCGTCGCCATAGATCATGGTGCAGGTCGGCGATGCATGGATGCCGAGCTTGTGCTCGAGGCCGGAACAGAAGACGTCGTTGCGGGCGCCGAGCGAGCCATCGTCATCGACCAGGAACTTCGGCACCAGGAAGAGCGAGATGCCGCGCGTGCCGGCGGGCGCGTCGGGCAGCCTCGCCAGCACCAGATGCACGATGTTGTCGGTGAAATCGTGCTCGCCATAGGTGATGAATATCTTCTGGCCGAAGATGCGGTAGGTGCCGTCGCCGGCAGGCTCGGCACGGGTGCGCAAAGCGGCGAGGTCCGAGCCGGCCTGCGGCTCGGTCAGGTTCATCGTGCCCATCCACTCGCCCGAGACGAGCTTGGCGAGGTATTTGGCCTTCAGCGCCTCGGAGGCGTGCTTGTCGAGCGCCTCGACCGCGCCCATGGTGAGCGTCGGACCGATGCCGAAGGCCATGGCGGCGGAGTTCCACATTTCGAGCGCGGCGACGCCAAGCATGGTGGGCAGGCCCTGGCCGCCATATTCGGCCGGCCCGGACAGCGCGTTCCAGCCGCCTTCGATCCAGCGCCGGTAAAGCTCCTTCCAGCCCGGCGGCGTGGTGACGGCGGCATCCACAAGCACCGCGCCATGCTCGTCGCCGATCTTGTAGAGCGGCGCAACCTCCTCGCTGGCGAAGCGCCCGGCCTCGGCCAGGATCGCGTCGACCAGGTCCTCGCCGAGGTCGCCGAAGGTGCCGGCGTCCAGCGCCGGCTTCAGGCCGGCCACCTGCTTCAGCGTGAAGGCGATGTCCTCGACCGGTGCGCGATACATGTTTGCTGCTTCTCCTCCAGTGCGGCCAACCGCAGTCGCGTAGCCGAAGCGAGGCCATTCATTCTTGGGGTTGGCCTGCGTCCTTCTTTTTACGTAAACGTCAAACACGCGGATTTTGCAAGCGTTGACTCCGTCATCCACGGCCGGAGAGGTTCAGTCGCTGTTCCGGCGCTGAACACCTCGCGGTTTGACAGCACTTCCTTAACCATAGCGGTTCAGGATCGTCGTCTGGTCAGTGGGGACACCCTGATTTGAAAAAGCCGGCGCGCCCTCTTCGCCGCCTGGCGCTTCTCGCGGCTGCGGTTGCGCTGGGCACGGCGGCAAAGGCCTCGGATTTCTCCGAGCCGTGGAAGAATGCCGACCGCGCGCTGGTGATCGACGCCTACGAATATAACTCCATCGATTGGGCTGAGCTTGCCACCGACAAGCGCATTGTCGGCTTCATCAACAAGGCGTCCGACGGGCTGCCGCCGCCCTATTTCTGCTTCGGCGACGAGACAGAGGTGAAGCTCTGCAAGGCGCTGTGGAAGCGCCATGCGGTGACGCGCGAGCTTTTCCAGACACGCAAGGTGGTGGCGAAGGCGCTCGGCCTGAAGTGGGGCGCCTATCACCTCGCCCGCCCCGGCAATCCGGTCGAGCAAGCCAACAATTTCATCGATTTCGCCGAGCCGGCGCCGGACGATCTCATTGCCCTCGACATCGAGGGCATCGACCCCACGCAATGGATGTCGCTCGAGGATGCGGAAGAATTCGTGCGCCAGGTGCATCGCCGCCTCGGCCGCTTCCCGGTGCTCTACTCGAACGGCAAGACCGCCCAGTACATCGCCGACAACCGTTACACCTACCGGCTGTTGTCGCGGTTGCCGCTCTGGTATGCGCGCTACAAGCCGGACATCGACGTGCATTTCCCGATGGGCAACTGGCAGGGTTACGCGCTCTGGCAGTTCGCGGCAAAGGCGAATTGCGGCCGCTTCAGCTGCCCCTATCGCGTGCCGGGCACGCCCAACGACATCGACGTCAGCGTCGCGCCGATGAAAGCCGATGCGTTGCGCCAGCAATGGGCCTTTGGCGGCCTGATCGACGTGCCGGCGGATTACCTCGCCTCGATCCCGGTGCCGATCCCGCGCGAAGCGGGCCTCGCCGGCAAGGTCACCATCACCTATGCCGATGTGGCGACGCCGCCGACCATCGAGGAAATGATCGCGGTGCTCGGCGCGCGCTGGGAGAAATTCCGCGACGGATTCCGCATGCCGGTGGTCAAGACCGTGCCGCAGCGCCCGAGCTTCGGCATCGTGCAGTATGTCGCCTGGAAACGAGCCGGACAGCGCACGCCCGAACAGCTCGACGCCGCCTTCGCGGCCGCCGATCCGGTCAGCACCGCATCGACGACGCTCGACCACCGCAGGCAGTAGTCAACGGCAGCGTCAACGATGATTGCCCAGGCTGGCATACATGCCGGTGGTGCGGAACTGTGTGGGCGTGATGCCGTAGCAGCGGCGAAACACCTTGGAAAAATAGTTGGGGTCGTCGAAACCGCACAGAACAGCGACTTCCTTGACCGGCAGGAAATCGGTCTTGGTCAGCAGCTTGGCGGCGCGCTGCAGCCGCTGCTGCAGGACGAATTCGGCCGGCGGCAATCCTTCGCTCTCGGCGAAGCAGCGCGAGAAATGGGCGCGGCTGAGGCCGCTGATTTCGACCAGTTCCGCCACCGGCAGCGGCTTGTCGAGATTGGCGCTTATGTGATCGATGACTGGCTGCATGGTGCTCTGCTTTTCGGCGAAGGCGTGCGAGCCGAAGACATCGTCGTAAAGCGCCATCGCCGCCTCATAGGCGATCGCCGAGGCCGCGCCCGGCGAGGCGGCGCCCTTGATCAGGCGCAGGCTGCAATCGGCAAGGTGATCGATGGTCGCCGGCTGCAGCCGGAACACGGGACCTGAGACGCTGAGGATCGACTTGTGGACGCGCAGCGCCTCCTCGCCGTTCATCGAGATCCAGAAATATTCCCAGCGGTCGCCCTTGGCCAGCCAGTAGCGATGGTTGTGCGGCACCAGCACCAACAGCGTATCGCTCGCCTGCAGGCGGTAATTGCGGCTTTCGTAGCGCAATTGCCCGGTGCCGCTGATCGTATGCTGGAGCACGGTAAACGGGGTCTGGCCGCGCTTTCGCCCGTCCCAGTCGTAAGTCTCGTCCTCGCGCACCTCGTAGCCGGTGCTGGTCGGCATGGCGTGCAGGCGCTGGCGCCCGCGCGGCAGCGAAATCGTGCGCATTAGCTTTCCATTGGCGATCAGATCCTGCAGCACAAAATTACCCTCGAAAGCATAATCCTTCTCTGGCCGCGCTGGCGAATAAGCGCATAATCCGGCTCACTCAAGAACGGGAAAGACCCGCGGTCGAGGAGCGGGCGGGAGGAGAAAGAGCTGGATTTCCGGCTCCACATGGCGAGCGCGCCTGCCGGCGCGCGGCCATACCCTCCCTTGCTGCTCCTTGCCTAACATTCGATTGGATCGAGGTGAAGGTGATGAGCTTCAAAACCGCTATTATTGGCGCCGGCAGCGTCGGCTTCACCAAGAAGCTGTTCACCGACATTCTCTGCGTGCCCGAATTCAAGGACATCGAATTCGCGCTGACCGACATCAGCGAGCACAATCTCGGGATGATCCAGGCGATCCTCGATCGGATCGTGGAAGCAAACGGGCTGCCGACCAAAGTGACGGCGACGACCGACCGCCGCAAGGCGCTGGAAGGCGCGCGCTACATCATCAGCTGCGTGCGCGTCGGCGGCCTCGAAGCCTATGCCGACGACATCCGCATCCCGCTGAAATACGGCATCGACCAATGCGTCGGCGACACGATCTGCGCCGGCGGCATCCTCTACGGCCAGCGCAACATCCCGGTGATCCTCGACTTCTGCAAGGACATCCGCGAGGTAGCCGAGACCGACGCCAAGTTCCTGAACTACGCCAACCCGATGGCGATGAACACCTGGGCCGCGATCGAATACGGCAAGGTTGACACGGTCGGGCTCTGCCACGGCGTGCAGCACGGCGCCGAACAGATCGCCGAGGTGCTCGGCGCGAAATCGCCCAGGGAGCTCGACTATGTCTGCTCCGGCATCAACCACCAAACCTGGTTCATCGAGCTCAGACTGAACGGCCGCGCGATCGGCAAGGACGAGTTGGTCGCCGCCTTCGAAGCGCACCCGGTCTATTCGAAGCAGGAGAAGCTGCGCATCGACGTGCTGAAGCGCTTCGGCGTCTATTCGACCGAAAGCAACGGGCATCTGTCCGAATACCTGCCGTGGTACCGCAAACGCCCCGACGAGATCACACGCTGGATCGACATGTCGGACTGGATCCATGGCGAGACCGGCGGCTATCTGCGCTACTCGACCGAGACCCGCAATTGGTTCGAGACCGAGTATCCGCAGTTCCTCGAAGCGGCTTCGAAGCCGATCGACCCGGCCAAACGCTCCAACGAGCATGCCAGCCACATCCTCGAGGCGCTGGAAACAAACCGCGTCTACCGCGGCCATTTCAACGTCAAGAACAACGGCGTGATCACCAACCTGCCGCAGGACGCCATCATCGAGTCGCCCGGCTTCGTCGATCGCTTCGGCATCAACACGGCCGCCGGCATCACACTGCCGGAGGCATGCGCCGCCACGTGCATGTCATCGATCAACGTCCAGCGCATGTCGGTGCATGCCGCGATCGCCGGCGACATCGATCTCTTGAAGCTCGCCATGCTGCACGATCCGCTGGTCGGCGCGGTGTCGACGCCGGAGGAGGTCTGGCAGATGGTGGACGAGATGGTCGTCGCCCAGGCCGCCTGGCTGCCGCAATATGCCGATGCTGTGCCGGCGGCAAAGGAGCGGCTTGCGAAGTCGAAGGTCAAGACCCGCGAATGGGCGGGCGCGGCGCGGCGCAACGTGCGCTCGATCGAGGAACTGCGCGCCGAAAAGGCGGGACTGAAACAGGCCGGCTGAGATTTCGGGCAGGCGGACCTGCAGGAGGCAGATCAGCCGAAAACGGCCCCCAAAATAAAGATCAAGCGGCGGGCAAGCAGCAGACGTTCAAAACATCTGGGAGGAGACAATGAGAAACTTACATAGAATTGGCATTGCCGCCGGACTGGCGCTCGGCGTTTCTATTCCGGTGCTCACCGCTTTCGCTTCTGAACCGACGATCCCGCCCGAGCCGGCGACATTCCCGGCCGAGGGCAAGATCCATTATGTGGCGCGCGACTCCATCCTGGAGTTCAAGGCGCTGCCCGAATATCACGAGCCGGACTGGGTGACGGAGAAATACGTCAAGACCGGCAAGCTGCCGCCGCTCAAGGACAGGCTGCCCAAGGAACCGCTGGTCTTCAAGACCGCCAACATGCCGGACGGCATCGGCGTCTATGGTGACACGATGCGCCATGTCATCGGCGGCAGGCCGGAAGGCTGGAACTACGGTGCCGGCCAGACGCAAGGCTGGGGCGGCATCGACATCGCGCTTTCCGAATGCCTGACACGCACCGCGCCGCTGTTCCAGGTCGATGCCAAGGACACCGAGCCGCTGCCGAACCTTGCCAAGAGCTGGGAGTGGTCGAAAGACGGCCACAAGCTCACCATGCATCTCGTCGAAGGCGCCAAATGGTCGGACGGCGTGCCCTTCAACGCCGACGACCTCGTCGTCCCAGTAGAACATGACGTCGTCGGCGTTGAAGGGCACGCCGTCCGACCATTTGGCGCCTTCGACGAGATGCATGGTG
>NZ_RZST01000329.1:0-6397 GCF_003997575.1 Mesorhizobium sp. M1A.F.Ca.IN.022.07.1.1 | reverse complement strand
GCGTTACGCTGGTGGTGCGGCCGGAGCACGCTCAGATCGGTCCGGCGGACGCCAACGCTTCGCTCAGGGGCACGGTCGAGAACGTCGTCTATCTCGGCACTGACACGCATTTCCATCTCAAGCTCGACGACGGCAGTGCCTTTATCGTGCGGCGGCAGAACAGCCGCGGAGGCGGCGAAGCGCTGGCGCCGGGCAGCCGCGCGGGCGTCGCGATTGGCGCGAATGCCGCTCAAGCGCTGAAGGACTAGAGGACTTCCATTCATGGCCAACGCCGAGGAAATTGCTCGCGCCGCCGACGCTAGGGACATACGCGACCGCTGGCTGCTCTCGGCGCCGGCGCTCGTCATCATCCTCCTGGCCGCCATCGGGCCGCTTTTCGTCATGTTGGCCTATTCCTTCATGCTGAAGGGCGACTATGGCGACGTGCAGGTCGGCACGTTCTCGCTGGACGGATGGACATCGGTCCTGTTCCAGCGTGACATCTTCGACGACACGCTGGGTCTGGCGGACGCGCATCTGACCATCTTCTGGCGTTCGATAAGCCTGTCGTTCTACACCACCGTGCTGACGTTGCTCTTCGGCTTTCCTACGGCCTATTTCATCGCCACGCGACCGCCGAAGACGCGCGAGGTTTGGGTTTTCCTCGTCACCATTCCGTTCTGGACGAACCTCCTGATCCGCACCTTCGCCATGCAGCAGGTGATCCGCAACGAAGGGCTGGTCAACACGGCCTTGATGGCGCTCGGCATCATCAAGCAACCGCTGCAGATCATGAATACCGACGCCGCCATCCTGCTCGGCATGATCTATATCTACCTCCCTCTGATGGTGCTGCCGATCTACGCCTCGATGGAGAAGCTCGACTTCAGGCTGGTCGAGGCCGGATATGACCTCTACGCGGGTCGCTGGCAGGTCCTGCGCCGCATCATCTTCCCGCTGATCAAGCCCGGCGTCATCGCCGGCTCGATACTGGTCTTCATTCCCTCGCTCGGGGCCTATGTCATTCCGCGGGTGCTGGGCGGCGGCAAGAACATGATGCTCGGCAACCTGATCGAACTGCAGTTCGGCGCGGGTCGTAACTGGCCTCTGGGCGCGGCCATTTCGATTACGCTCATGGTGCTGGTGATGATCGCGCTCCTGTTCTACGTGCGCAACGCATCCCGTTCGGAGGGTGTCCATGGCTAAGCGTCCGTTCGACATCCAGGCGCAGCCCGGCTTCGGCTTCATGGCGCTTCTGACCTTCTTCGCGCTCTATCTGCCGATCGCGGCGCTCGTCGCCTATTCGTTCAACGCGGCGGATTCGCTTTCGCGCTGGGATGGCGTCTCACTACGCTGGTTTATTTCGGCCTGGCACAATTCGGCCGTGCAGGATGCCTCCGTCCGCTCGCTCGTGCTGGCGGTCTCGGCCGCCGCGCTGTCGACGATCGCCGCCACCATGGCTGCGCTGGCCACGACCCGCACGCGGCCCTATCCCGGCCTCACCTTCAAGTACGCCTTCATCAACCAGCCGCTGATGGTGCCGGAGATAGTCACCGGCGTCGCGCTCCTGATCGTGTTCTCGCGCATCAAGGTCTGGACCGGTTACTCAGGGCTCGGCTACCTGATCGCCGCGCACACCGCCTTCTGCATCCCGTTCGCCTACCTGCCGATCCGGGCGCGGCTGGAGAGCATGGACCTGACGCTAGAGCGCGCAGCCGCTGACCTATACGCCACGCCTTGGAAAGCCTTCCGCTTTGTGACGCTGCCGCTCTTGAGGCCGGCCATCATCGCGGGCTTCATGCTCGCCTTCGTCATTTCGCTGGACGACGTGGTCATCACCGAATTCGTAAAGTCCGGCGGGCAGGATACGCTGCCCACCTACATGCTCGGCCAGTTGCGGCGCGAAACGAGCCCGGAAATCAATGCGATCGCCACGCTATTCCTGGCGCTGTCGGTGGTGCTCGTAACTGCGTTCTACTTCGTCAATCGGCGCAAGCCATGACTAACGATTGCCAAACGGGAGAATAGCAATGAAAAGGAAGATAACGGCCGCTACGGCGGTATTCGCATTGTTCGCTTTTGCGGGCAGTGCGTATGCGGAAGGCGAACTCAACATCTTCAATTGGGGCGACTACACCAGCCCCGAGATGATCAAGAAGTTCGAGGATGCCTACAAGGTCAAGGTGACGATCACCGACTACGACTCCAACGACACCGCGCTAGCAAAGGTACGCGCCGGTGGTCACGGCTTCGACATTGTGGTGCCGTCGGCCAACTACGTGCCGATCTGGGTGAAGGAAGGGCTTCTGCTCGAGGCCCGGCCCGACCAGATGGAGAACTTCAAGAATGTCGACGAGCGCTGGGTGAACGTTCCCTGGGACCCGGGCCGTCACTATACGGTTCCGTGGCAGTGGGGCCTGACCGGTATCGGCGTCAACACAAAGGTCTATAGCGGCGACATCAACACCTCGGCCATCTTCCTCGACCCGCCGAAGGAATTGGTCGGCAAGATCAACGTCGCGCCGGAAATGAACGACGTTCTGTTCGCCACCATCAAGTATCTGGGCGGCGACTGGTGCACGGACGACAAGGAACTGCTCAAGAAAGTGCGCGACAAGCTAGTGGAGGCCAAGCCGAAATGGCTGGCCATGGATTACAGCGTGACCGAGAAGCTACCGGCCGGCGACTACTCGGCCGTGTACTACTGGAACGGCGCCATCATGCGCTCGCGCATCAAGAACCCCGACATCAAGTTCGGCTACCCGAAGGAGGGCTTCCCCTTTTTCATGGATAGTGTTGCCATCCTGAAGGATGCAAAGAATGTCGAGAACGCCAAGTTGTTCATGAACTTCATCATGGATCCCGAGAACGCCGCCATGATCTCCGCCTTCGCCAAATATGCCAATGGTATCAAGGGTTCGAAGGCGTTCATGCCAGCCGACATGAAGGATGCGCCCGAACTGGTGGTACCGCCGGAACTGGAGAAAGCGGGCGAGTTCCTCACCCCCTGCTCGCCCGAGGTGCAGCAACTCTACACGCGCATCTGGACGGACGTTCAGAAATAGCGGCACTCCGCCTTCTTCCCGCGCGAACGGGAAGAAGGCGGAGCCACGCGAAAGGCCCATTCGGGGGCTTATCGCCCGCCGTGCTGACCGCTCCTCATCCAAGTGAGTGGAAAACGGCAGGCGGCGATAGGGAAATTCTCATGACATCTTACCGCAACTCCGATCCGCGGCCGCCGATCATGCAGGGCTCGCCGCCGGCCATGGCTCTGCCGAAGCTCGACTGGGATCGGCCACCGTGGAGCCGCTGGGCCTTCCAGCACGTGCGTGAGTTTTTGCCGACCGTCGAGGTCTGGCGCGGCCAAGGTCATCGCCGTCGGCTCGATCGCGCCGAGGTCGATCTCGACGACCTGGCGGTGGCGGATAGCGAGGGCCGTCCGACAACGCTCGCGGGCCTGCTCGATGAGACCTACACGGACGGTTTGCTGGTGTTGAAGGACGGCAGGGTCGCCTATGAGCGCTACTTCAACGGCATGGACGAACGCACGCTGCATCTGTCGCAGTCGATGGCAAAGTCGGTCACCGGATCGGTGTTCGGCATCCTGGTCGGGCGCGGCCTGATCGACCCGGCCAGGCTGGTGACGGATTATCTTCCGGAGCTCGGCGAGACCGCCTGGACCGGGGCCACCGTGCAGCAAGTGCTCGACATGACGACCGGCGTGCGCTTCTCGGAAGAGTACACGGATCGCTATTCCGAGATCGGTCAGATCGATGTCGCCACCGGCTGGAAGCCGATCCCGCCGGGCAGCGATCCTGATTTCCGGTGGCCCGCGCATCTGTTCGAGCTGATCCTGCGCCTGAAGGACAAGGTGCGCGAACATGGCGAGGCCTTCGAGTACCGCTCGATCGAGACCGATGTGCTTGCCTTCGTCATGGAGCGGGTGAGCGGCAAGCGCCTGGCGCAGCTGGCATCGGAAGAACTCTGGCAAAAGCTCGGCGCCGACGAGAGCGCCTGTTTCACAGTCGACAGCGCCGGCTATGCGCTGGCCGATGGCGGCTTCAACGCGACGCTGCGCGATTATGGCCGCTTCGGCCAGTTGATCCTCGACAATGGCGGCGGGGTCATCCCTGCCGAGTGGATCGAGGCGACGCGCAGCGGCAAGCACGGACCGGACTTCAGCCCGAGCCTTCCGGACGGCAGCTACCGCAACCAGTTCTGGATCGAGGATCCACGCTCTCGCGCACTGATGTGCAAGGGCGTGTTTGGCCAGATGATCCATATCAGCTGGGAGCACAGGATGGTCGTCGTGAAGCTTTCGACCTATCCGGATTTCCTCAACGCCGCCTATTCGGTGGCGACGCTTAAGGCCGTGCACGCCATAGCCGCCGCGCTAGGCTGAAAGTCAGAGATAGACGACCGGGAGACAATCGTGACCGGCAACACCGCGTTCGAGACCAGATACGGATTTGCCCGCAAGGATGTGCGGCTCGATAATTGGCGGCTGAGGCCGTTCAGCCAATGGTCGTTCCAGAATGTCGGCGAACTGGTGCCGAGCGTCCACGTTGCCGCCGCGCCCGGCGGCGAGGAAGAGGTGAAATCGCTCGGCGCGCTGCTCGAGGAGAAAGTCACCTTGGCCGGCGGCGCCGAAACAGTCGAAGCATTCCTGAAGCGCTCCGACACTGACGGGCTGACGATCCTGAAGGGCGGCAGGCTGGTCGGCGATTGGTCGGCGCCGCATATGGCGTTCGGTCAGCGCCACATCATCTTTTCGATCAGCAAGTCGGTGACGGCGATCCTCGCCGGCATCCTGCAAGGCGAGGGAGTGTTCGACCCGGAAGCGCCGGTGACAGAATACATCCCCGAAGCCAAGGGCTCGGCCTATGGCGATGCGAGCGTGCGCAATGTGCTCGACATGACGGTCAGCCTCGACTTCGAGGAGGCCTATCTCGATCCGGAAAGCGCCTTCGCCCGCTATCGCCGCGCGACACTGTGGAATCCAGGCGGCGGGTCGGAAAGCCTCGCTGCGTTTCTGTTGACGTTGCCGCGGCTCGCCGAGCCGCATGGGCAGACCTACCGTTATCGCTCACCCAATTCGGATATGCTGGGCATCCTGGTGGAGCGGGCATCCGGCAAACGCGTCAGCGACTTGCTCAGCGAGAAACTGTGGCTGCCGCTGGGCGCCGCGAGCGAGATGTCAGTGACGGTCGACATGGAAGGCACGGCGCGTACCGCCGGCGGCATGTCGATGACGCCGCGCGACCTTGCCCGCATCGGCGAAATGATGCGACAGGGCGGCACGGCCAATGGCCGCCGCATCGTGCCGGAAACCTGGGTGCATGACACGGTTGCCAGCGGCGGCAGCCACGAAGCCTGGCGGCGCGGCACGATGGTGTTCCTCTTCCCCAAGGGCCGCTACCGCAACAAATGGTACCAGATGGGCACGCCAAGCGGCGCCTTCTGCGGCATCGGCATTCACGGCCAGTGGATCTACGTCAACCCGAGCGACGAGGTGGTCATCGCCAAGGTGTCGTCGCAGCCGGAACCGGTCGACGATCAGCTTGATCTCGATGTAGTCGCCTTCTTCGAGGCCCTGAGCCGGATGGTTTGAGCCGTTCGGCTGGTCTTTCCTCGCAGCTGTTTCCTGTGGAGCTTTCCTGTCGGGTGGAGACAGCGCGGTTGGCGCAGCCGTCGTCCCGGCCTATTGTCGCCGCTCTTTTCGGCAGGAACCAGCATGGCATCGGACATCAAGCGCATCGCAGCAATCATCGCGGCCGAGATCGGCTCGCGGCCGGAGCAGGCGGCAGCCGCAATCGGGCTGCTGGACGAGGGCGCAACGGTGCCTTTCGTGGCGCGCTACCGCAAGGAGGTCACCGGCGGCCTCGACGACACGCAGTTGCGCGACCTTTCCGAGCGGCTTGCCTATCTGCGCGAGCTCGATGCGCGCCGCGACACCATCCTCGGTTCGATCCGTGAGCAGGGCAAGCTGACCGAGGACCTCGAGGCAAAAATCGCGGCGGCGACCACCAAGGCCGAGCTCGAAGACATCTACTTGCCATACAAGCCGAAGCGCCGCACCAAGGCCGAGATCGCCAGGGAACGTGGACTGGGGCCGCTGGCCGAGGCGATCCTCGCCGACCGTTCGGCGGTGCCTGCCGAACTCGCGCTAGCCTATCGCACAGACGAGGTTCCCGACGCCAAGGCGGCGCTCGAAGGCGCACGCGACATCCTGTCGGAGCAGTTCGCCGAGAATGCCGATCTGGTCGGGAAGCTGCGCGCCTATATGAAGGAGCGCGCCTTCCTGCGCGCCAGGGTCGTCGACGGCAAGCAGGAGGCGGGCGCGAAATTCTCCGACTATTTCGATCATGTCGAGCGCTGGGCGAACGTGCCCAGCCATCGCGCCTTGGCCATGCTGCGT
>NZ_RZST01000328.1:0-6447 GCF_003997575.1 Mesorhizobium sp. M1A.F.Ca.IN.022.07.1.1 | reverse complement strand
CCCAAGATCAGCGACCCGAAAGATGCGCGGCTCGGCGCCTTCGCCGTCGCGCACCACCTGCAGCGCCAGCGACTTCAGCACCTTGCCGAGTGCGCGGCGGAAGGCGCCGAGCCGCGCATCTTTCGGGTCGCTGATCTTGGGCGCGCCACGCGAACCAGCCTTGCCGGTGGCGAAGAAGAGCAGCGTGTCGCTAGTCGAGGTGTCGCTGTCGACGGTGACCGCGTTGAAGGTCTTTGCCGTGCCGCGCGACAACAGATCCTGCAGCACCGGGGCTGCGATCGGCGCGTCGGTGGCGATAAAGGAGAGCATCGTGGCCATATCGGGCGCGATCATGCCGGCGCCCTTGGCGATGCCGTTGATGGTGACGTCGGCGTCGCCGAGCTTCACCGTCTGGGACGCCACCTTCGGATAGGTGTCCGTGGTCATGATGGCCTTCGCCGCCTCGGTCCACAGGTCCGGCTTGCCGTCCTTCACCAGGCCGGCGAGCAGATGGCTGAATTTGTTGGTGTCGAGCGGCTCGCCGATGACGCCGGTCGAGGCCAGGAACACTTCGCTCTCGGAGCATCCGGCGGCCTTCGCCGCCGCCTCGCCGGTCAAAGCCGTCGAAGCGCGGCCCTTCTTGCCGGTGAAGGCGTTGGCATTGCCGGAATTCACCACCAGCACACGCGCCTTGCCGGCGGACAGGTTCTGGCGGCAGTAGTCGACCGGCGCCGAGGGGCATTTCGACTTGGTGAAGACACCGGCGACCGCCGTTCCGGGATCGAAGACCATGGCAAGCAGATCGGTGCGATTGCGATATTTGATCCCGGCCTCGGCGGTAGCGATGCGCACGCCCTCGATGACCGGCATCTTGGGATATTTCTTCGGTGCGAGCGGCGAAATCGTTGCGGACATGGGACCCCGGAGCGGCAGAACGCAAATAGGAGGCCGGTTTGCCCGATAGCGCGCGCTGGCGCAAGAGCGTTCTGGCCGCGCTTGATGGGCTCTCTCGGGGTGCGCGGCATAGCGCGCGCCTGAAATGCGAAAGGGCGCCCGAAGGCGCCCTTAGCAGCATCTTTCAGGCTGGCCGGCTTACTTGCCGCTCTCCAGCGTGTCGACCGCCGACTTCAGCTTCGCGTCCGGGATCTCGATCTTGGCGGCGCCGCGCAATTCCTTGACCATGGCGAAATACTTGTCGCGGATGACGGCCTGCTTGGCCTGATCCTTGACGTCGTCGAAGGCCGGCGGCTGCTTGGCGCGCTTGTCCTCGACCTTGATGACATGCCAGCCGAACTGCGACTGCACCGGCTCCTTGCTGTACTTGCCGACATCAAGCGCAAACGCGGCCTTGTCGAACTCCGGCACCATCTGCCCGGGACCGAACCAGCCGAGGTCGCCGCCATTCGACTTGCCGCTCGGGTCGCTCGTGTGCTCGTTGGCGAGCTTCTGGAAATCGGCGCCGCCGTCGAGCTGCTTGATGATCGCCTCGGCTTCTTCCTTCGTCTTCACGAGGATGTGACGGGCGTGAATCTCATTGACCGGCGGCGTGTTGGCAATTTCCTGGTCGTAGCGGGCGCGGATATCTGCATCCGTCACCTTGTCGACGACTTCCTTCTCGACGACCTCGCCGTGCAGGGCGCGCTGCTGCAGGAAGGCCATCCGACGCAGGAAATCGGCATCCTTGTCGAGGCCGCTGTCGACCGCTTTCTTGGCCATGACGCGGATTTCAATGGCCGCCGAAAGAGCAGCGGCGCGGCGCTGTTCCGGCGGCAGCTGCGCGAACTGCTGCGACAGCTCGCCTTCGGCCAGCGCGAGATCGGCCTCGGTCAGCTTCTCGCCGTTGATGGTGGCGACCACGGCGTTGGGATCCACGGGAGCGGCTGCGCGAGCCGCCGCGCCCGGCTGGGCGGGCTTGGTTTCCTGCGCCATCAGCGGCGACAGCGAAAGAGCCGAGAGCCCGAAGGCCAAGCCAAGGCTGGCGAGCGACGCGCGGCGGAACGACAGGGACATCAAGATAACTCCAATGGGGATTGCCGATAAGGATCGCTTGAACGGGAAGGTTCCAGATCAGTCCGATTGTGGCGGAATTTGGCGCTGCCCATAGGGCTAACGCGGCGTTGACATCAGTTGAGCCCCCTCTTATCTGTCCAACGACTTGGCGTCCAGAACCGTTTTCCGGGCGCTTTTTGCGTTTGTCCGCATTCACGCGGATTTGATGGGCCCGCCAGGCGCCTGTCGCAAACGGCTAAAATTGCTATCGAAAGGACCATTGGATGGTCAGTCTCGGCGCTCTCGCGCGTAAGGTTTTCGGCTCTTCCAACGACCGCCGAGTCAAGGCGACAAGGCCCCGGGTCGAGGCCATCAATGGGTTGGAAAACGAGATGCGGGCGCTCTCCGATGCCGAGCTTGCCGGCCGCACCGAGAAATTCCGCCAGGACTTCGCCAATGGCGCCTCGCTCGACGACCTGCTGATACCGGCCTTCGCAACAGTGCGAGAGGCGGCCCGCCGCGTTCTCGGCATGCGTCCCTTCGATGTCCAATTGATCGGCGGCATGGTGCTGCACAATGGCGGCATCGCCGAGATGCGCACCGGTGAGGGCAAGACGCTGGTCGCCACCTTGCCGGTCTATCTCAACGCGCTCGCCGGCAAGGGCGTCCATGTCGTCACGGTCAACGACTATCTTGCCAAGCGCGACGCCGAATGGATGGGCCGCGTCTACAAGTTCCTCGGCCTCACCGTCGGCATCATCGTACACGGCCTCTCCGACGACGAGCGCCGCGAGGCCTACGCCGCCGACGTTACCTACGCCACCAACAACGAGCTCGGCTTCGACTATCTGCGCGACAACATGAAGTATGAGCGCTCGCAGATGGTCCAGCGCGGCCATGCCTACGCCATCGTCGACGAAGTCGACTCGATCCTTGTCGACGAGGCGCGCACGCCGCTGATCATTTCCGGTCCGCTCGAGGACCGCTCGGAAATGTACAACACCATCGACGCCTTCATGCTGAAGCTCGGCCCGGCCGACTACGAGGTCGATGAAAAACAGAAAACCACGATCTTCACCGAGGACGGCACCGAGAAGCTGGAAAACATGCTGCGCGATGCCGGCCTGTTGAAGGGCGAGTCGCTCTACGACGTCGAGAACGTCGCGATCGTCCACCACGTCAACAATGCGCTGAAGGCGCACCTGCTGTTCCAGAAGGACAGGGACTACATCGTGCGCAACGGCGAGATCGTCATCATCGACGAGTTCACCGGCCGCATGATGCCCGGCCGCCGCTATTCGGAAGGCCTGCACCAGGCCCTCGAGGCCAAGGAGCATGTGCAGATTCAGCCGGAGAACCAGACGCTGGCCTCCGTCACCTTCCAGAACTATTTCCGCCTTTACAAGAAGCTCGCCGGCATGACCGGCACGGCGCTGACCGAGGCGGAGGAATTCGCCAACATCTACAATCTCGAAGTCACCGAGATCCCGACCAACCTGCCGGTCGCCCGCAGGGACGAGGACGACGAGGTCTACCGGACGGTGGAAGAGAAGTACAAGGCCATCGTCAAGGAGATCCGCGACGCCCGAGAGCGCGGTCAGCCGATCCTGGTCGGCACCACCTCGATCGAGAAATCCGAGCAGCTGGCCGAGCGCCTGCGCAAGGAAGGCGTCAAGAATTTCGAGGTGCTCAACGCCCGCCACCACGAGCGCGAGGCGGCTATCGTCGCCCAGGCCGGCAAGCCCGGCGCCATCACCATCGCCACGAACATGGCTGGACGCGGTACCGACATCCAGCTCGGCGGCAATGCCGACATGCGCATCGCCGAAGAACTGGCGGATATGCCCGCCGGCCCGGAGCGCGAAGCGCGCGAACAGCAGATCCGCGACGACGTCGCGCAGCTGAAGGAAAAGGCGCTGGCCGCCGGCGGACTCTACGTCTTGGCCACCGAGCGCCATGAATCGCGCCGCATCGACAACCAGCTGCGCGGACGTTCCGGCCGCCAGGGCGATCCCGGCCGTTCGAAATTCTTCCTGTCGCTGCAGGACGATCTGATGCGCATCTTCGGCTCCGAGCGCATGGACGGCATGCTGCAGAAGCTCGGCCTCAAGGAAGACGAGGCCATCATCCACCCGTGGATCAACAAGGCGCTGGAGAAGGCGCAGAAGAAGGTCGAGGCGCGCAACTTCGACATCCGCAAGAACCTGCTGAAATACGATGACGTCTCCAACGACCAGCGCAAGGTGGTTTTCGAGCAGCGCATCGAGCTGATGGATGGCGAAGGCCTGTCGGAGACGGTGGCCGAGATGCGCGAGGGCGTCATCGAGGAAATCGTCGCCAAGAACATCCCGGAAAACGCCTATGCCGAGCAGTGGAACGTCGCAGGTCTGAAGGAGGAAGTGGCGCAGTACCTCAATCTCGACCTGCCGATTGACGACTGGGTCAAGGAGGAGGGCATCGCCGAGGACGACATCCGCGAGCGCATCTCGGCCGCCGCCGAGGCAGCCGCCAAGGAACGCGCCGAGCGCTTCGGCCCCGACGTCATGAGCTATGTCGAGCGTTCGGTCGTGCTGCAGACGCTCGACCATCTGTGGCGCGAGCACATCGTCAACCTCGACCATCTGCGTTCGGTCGTGGGCTTCCGCGGCTATGCCCAGCGCGATCCGCTGCAGGAATACAAGGGCGAGGCCTTCGAGCTGTTCCAGGGCATGCTCGGCAATCTGCGCCAGGCCGTGACCGCGCAGCTGATGCGCGTCGAGCTAGTCCGCCAGGCGGCTGAAGCGCCGCCGCCGTCGGCGCCGGATATGTTCGGCAGCCATATCGACGGCACCACCGGCGAGGACGACTTCCAGGGCGGCGAGACGGCGTTGTTGGTCCGCCAGGAATCCCATGCCATGGTGGCACCCGAAAATCGCGATCCGAAGAATCCCGCGACTTGGGGCAAGGTCGGCCGCAACGAGGCCTGCCCGTGCGGCTCCGGCAAGAAATACAAGCACTGCCACGGCGCCTTCGCCTGATCCCCTTCACTTCTTCTTCCCGGATATGACGGGGAGAAGGAAGCCCTCCACCCAACCGTTTCTTAATGTGTTTCGCATACACCGAAACCTTGGAAACAGGCGGAAAACGGAGAGTATTCGGGGTGCGCTTTTCCGCGGCGACGACTGCCGGGCGGTTCTTGCCGCAGCGCTGGGCGCTGCGCATGCGGCCGCTGCTTGGCCGCATCGACGCCGTGCTGTTCAGCGCCGACGAACGCGGCGAAGCCGGCCGCATGTCGCTGATCGCATTCACCATCCGCATCGTCAGCGCGGTCATCGCCTTCGTCAGCCAGGTGCTGATGGCACGCTGGATGGGCTCGTTCGAATACGGCATCTTCGTGCTGGTCTGGGTGACGATGGTCATCGTCGGCAATCTCGCCTGCCTCGGCTTCCACACCTCGGTCATCCGTTTCATTCCCGAATATCGCGAGCGCGGCATGCTCGCCGAGCTGCGCGGCATCGTGCTGGCGAGCCGGCTGTTCGTGCTTGTCGCCTCGACGGTGATCGCGGGGCTGGGCGCGCTCGGCGTGTGGCTCGCCTCGCCCTGGATCGAGAACTACTACGTCATTCCCTTCATCCTCGGCGTCATCTGCCTGCCGATGATCGCGATGGGCGACCTCCTGCAGGGACTGGCGCGGGCGAACTCATGGGCGCTGTTCGCCCTGTCGCCGACCTATCTGGTGCGGCCGGTGCTGATCCTGGTGTTCATGGCGCTTATGCTCGCTATGCACTACGTGCCGGATGCCAAGACCGCGATCTTCGCCTCGATCGCCGCCACCTATACCACGACGCTCGGCCAACTGATGGGCGTGACCTCGCGCATGGACAAGCAGATCCCGGCCGGGTCGATGACCGTGCATTTCGGCCAGTGGTTCCTGGTCTCGCTCCCGATCTTCCTGGTCGAGAGTTTTTTCTTCCTGCTCACCAATGCCGACGTGCTGATGGTCGGCGCCTATCTCGAGCCCAATGACGTCGCCGTCTATTTCGCCACCGTGAAAACGCTGGCTCTGGTGCATTTCGTCTATTTCGCCGTCAAGGCGGGCGTTGCCCAGCGCTATGCGCAATTCACCCATGGCGAGCCGGAAAGGCTCGCCGCCTTCGCCCGCGAGACCGTCTCCTGGACCTTCTGGCCCTCGCTCGCGATGGCGCTGCTGGTGCTGGCGCTCGGCGAGCCGATGCTGGTGCTGTTCGGCCCTGAATTCACCGCCGGCTATCCGCTGCTTTTCCTGCTGGTCTTCGGCGTCGTCGCGCGCGGCGCCGTCGGCCCCTGCGAAAGCCTGCTCACCATGAGCGGCAACCAGAACATCTGCGCCGCCGTCTATGCCATGACGCTCGCGCTGAATATCGCTCTCAATGTGGTTCTGATCCCGCTCTTCGGCCTCTGGGGCGCGGCGATCGCCACCAGCCTCGCGATGGTCTTCGAGGCCGGCGCGCTGTCCTTCAC
>NZ_RZST01000327.1:0-6501 GCF_003997575.1 Mesorhizobium sp. M1A.F.Ca.IN.022.07.1.1 | reverse complement strand
GGCACGCTCGGCCAGTTCCTGCTCTATTCGGTGTTCGCCGCCGGCGCACTCGGCGCGCTGTCGGAAGTGTGGAGCGAGCTGTCGCAGGCGGCGGGCGCCGCCGAGCGTCTGACCGAGATCCTGACCGAGAAGCCCGCCATTCAGGCGCCCGCAGATCCTCAGCCGCTGCCGGCCAAGGCCAAGGGCGCGATCAGCTTTGACGATGTCTCCTTCTCCTATCCGGCGCGGCCGGACCGGGCCGCCGTGCATGGGCTGAGCTTCCAGGTGAAGCCTGGCGAGACGGTGGCGATCGTCGGTCCTTCGGGCGCGGGAAAAAGCACCGTCTTCTCGCTTATCCTGCGCTTCTACGATCCGGAGAGCGGCCGTGTCGTCATCGACGGCGTCGATCTGCGCCAGGCCGATCCGGCCGCAATCCGCCAGCGCATCGCCATCGTGGCGCAGGACGTCACCATCTTCGCGGCCAGTGCTGCCGACAATATTGGCTTCGGCCGGCCGGGCGCCAGCGATGCCGAGATCGAGGCGGCGGCAAAGGCGGCGCTTGCCGACGAATTCATCGGCAAGCTTGAAAAGGGCTATGACAGCCAGGTCGGCGAGCGCGGTGTGACGCTTTCGGGCGGCCAGCGCCAGCGCGTGGCGATCGCCCGCGCCATTCTGCGCGACGCACCGATCCTGCTGCTCGACGAGGCAACCTCGGCGCTCGACGCCGAAAGCGAAACGCTGGTGCAGACGGCGCTGGAGCGGCTGATGCGCGGCCGCACCACCATCGTGATCGCCCACCGGCTGGCGACGGTGCTCAAGGCCGACCGGATCCTAGTCATGGACGGCGGACGCATCGTCGAGGAAGGCACGCATCAGAGCCTTGTCGCCAAGGGCGGCACCTATGCGCGGCTCGCCAAGCTGCAGTTCGAGACCGGAGCGAGCGCCTTCAAGGGCGCGGCGGAGTAGCGCCCGCCTTCTCGGCAGGAACCGCCGTGCGGCTATCTGCGACGGAAGGCCATCAAAAGCGGCACGCCTATGAAGATCGAGACCAGCAGCACCCCGGTGATCACCTGTTGTTGCGATCTGTCAGGATCACTGCCTAGCGGATCCGCAGGCACATCCTGGTAGGTGAAGTCGTATGTCCAGTCGAGATTGTCGCCGACGTCCTTGACCGAGTTCAGATAATCGCTGATCGCCTTGGCCGGAACCTGCGTAGCCAGCGTCCGGAAATCCCACTGCACCTCGAAAGTGGTCGGCGTATTGCTCCAGGACGACGTCAGCGAAAGGTAAGGCGTGACGACACTCTTCATCCGTCCGCCGGAAAACCTCGCCTTCAGATTGCGCACCGTCACGCTGTGCCTGCGGTAAACGGGCGACCCAAGCGAGACGGGTCCGGCGCGATCCACCGTGGTCGGGGTCGGCAGGTCGGTGCCGAGGTCGGCCGCTTTGATCGAGAAGTTCTTGGCGAGATCGTTGGCGGCCAGCGCTTGAGCCGGCAGCCGATAGCTCTCCCGTATATTGATGATGTCGCCGTCACGATTGTCGAAGATTTCCAGCTTTGCGGCGCTTTCGATGCCGGGGTAGCGCTTGCTGTAATATTGCAGATAGGCGTCGGACAGTTCGCTGACCGACCGGCTGGCGAGCTTGCTGCGCATGTAGTCGGCGTCGGCGCCCTCATGGGTCGACAGCACTGACAGCGTCAGCTGGCCACCAGGCTTGTCGGGAAAGAAAAACTCTTCGGCAACCTTGATGGTCGGGCTTTTAGGCTCCGGACTGGGCATCTTCTCCAACTCGCCACTGCCAAAGACTGGCAGGGCGAAGCCGTAGTCCGGCTGCGGGAAATTGCTTGCGTCGCCGCCCTGCAGGTAATTGGTGGCGTCGAGCCAGTACGCCTTGGTCCCGATCGTCGCCTTGACGATGGCATGGTCGAAGTTGCGCAACGCCGGCAGGTGCTGGTCCAGCGCCCGCCCGTGGTCGAGATCGGCCAGCGCGACCTGGGCAGAAACGCCCAGCCGCGCGAGCGCCGACGTAAGCAGCAGCGCCTTGTCCTTGCAGTCGCCAAAGCCGCTCTGGACGACGGTCGCCGGATCGCGCGGAATATACGACCCGGAGCCCATCGAGAGACTGACATAGCGGATCTCATCCTGGACGAGGCGCATCGCCTGGATCATCCGATCCTCTGGCAAAGGGTGCCTCGCAGCGATCTCGTCGAGCTTGGCGGCAAAGGCCGGCGGGAAGGCGATGGCCGGCTTGTAGTAAGGCTGAACGGCGTCGATCACGCTTTGCCAACTGGCGGTGGACGAGATGTCGATCGATCCCCAGGCCGGGAATTCCGTCGGCACGTTCTCCTCCACCTTGACAGGCTTCGGATTGGCAATCTCCCAGAGATAGACGGAGTCCGTTCCCGACGCGGAGATGGTGGGCTTGATCTCGGTGCCTCGCGGCTTGATCGCGAGCGGCTGCGAGGCCGGCCAGGTGATGCTGGTGCGGATCAGCCCCACCGGGTCTTCCCACTCGGTGGAGAAGCTGTAGAAGAACAGGCCCTTGCCGACGTGCGGTGTGATCTCATAGGTCTCGCCATAGTCGACAATGTCGCCGACACGCACGTCGTCAATGTTGACATGAGCGGTTAGCCAGCCGTCATAGACGCCCTTTTCGGCCTCCTTCTCCTGCCGGAAAATGTCGAACTTAACGTCATCGAGCCGGTCCAGCACGACGCCGTCGCGGATGATGCGCAGATGGTTGAGCGTGACCTTGTGCTTGGACGGATCGAACTGCAGATCGATGCTGGCGCCCCGCTCAAGGCCGGGACGGTCGACTATTCTGTAGACCGTGCGCGAATAGTCGTCATAGCCGTAGTCGCGATGGATGATCTGCTCGTCCGCGAGCAGCCAGGAAATGCCATTCTTGATCTGGTCGGCCCGCGCCGGATCGGCCGCCGGGGCATCGACCGACCTGATCCAGGCCGCCTCCGGCCCTTTGCGGACGACCTCATCAGCATCCGCCGGAAGGATCAGACCGGCCAGTACGGCCAAGAACAGAACGAGGCAACGGAACGACCCGACCTCACGAAAACTGCCACCCACCAATGTTCAAGCCCACTGAAGCAAGGAACACTCTTTGTCAGAGTCTTTCCCGCCAAAGTAAAGGCCGGCAATGCATCTTTTGCGCAGCTCGATCTGGTGGGCCAGCGAGGCCGCCTCAGTCGCCGTAGCGCTTGCGCAAATGTTCCGTGAAATAGGCGGCGTTGAGCTTCTCGCCGGTGGCGCGCTCGAGCAGGTCCGGCGTCGACCAGCGCGAGCCCTGCGACCAGATCTTGTCGCGTCGCCACTCATAGATGGCGCTGAAGTCGCCCTTGGCGAGATCCTCGTCCGCGCACGGGTGCTCCCTGGTCAGGGCCGCCCATTGCTGCGCCGCCATCATGGCGCCCAGGGTGTAGGACGGGAAATAGCCGAAGGCGGCGCCCGGCCAGTGCACGTCCTGCATCGGCCCGTCGGCCGGGTTGTCGATGGTCGACAGGCCGAGATAGTCGCGCATCTTGGCATCCCAGGCCTCGGGCAGGTCGGCCGCCTCCAGCCGTCCTGAGACGAGCTCCTGCTCGAGCTCGTAACGCAAGATGACATGCAGCGGATAGGTGACCTCGTCGGCGTCGACGCGGATAAAGCCGCGTTCCACATGATGGACATGCGGCAGGATGTCGTCGATCGACCAGGCTTCGCCGAGATGCTTCTCGACAACCGGCAGCGCCCAGCGCCAGAAGGCGGGGTTGCGGCCGATCTGCTTCTCCACGAATAGGCTCTGGCTCTCATGCACGGCCATGCCGCGCGCCTTGCCGAGCGGCCAGTGCGACCAGGCTTTCGGCAGATTCTGTTCGTAAAGCGCGTGGCCGGTCTCGTGCAGCACTCCCATCAGCGCCGACAGGAAATCGGAAGTCTTGTAGCGGGTGGTGATGCGCACATCGGTCGGCACGCCGCCGCAGAAGGGATGGTGCGACACCGCAAGCGAGCCATGGGTGAGGTCGAAGCCGACCGCCGCCATCATGGCAAGACCAAGCTCGCGCTGCTTCTCGACGGCGTAGCTGCCGGAGAGCGGCTTGAGCGCGTGCTTCGCCAGCCGCGCATCCTGCACGGCCAGCGCATGCGGCAGGAAATCCATGAGGAAAGCCTTCAGCTCGACAAACACCGGCGTGATGTCGGCGGCGCGGTTGCCGGGATCGTACTGCTCCATCAGCGCGTCATAGGGGGCGAGGCCGAGCGCCTCGGCGCGCAGCGCCGCTTCTTCCCGCACCAGCGCCACGACGCCTTCCAGCGCCGGCAGGAAGCCCGCCCAGTCATTCTTGGCGCGCAGGTCGCGCCAGAGCTGCTCGGAGCGCATGCGCGCCGTCGTCTGGCGCTCGACAAATTCGACCGGCAGGCAGGTGAGGTTGGTATATTGCCGGCGCAGTTCCCTCACCGCAGCCTGCTGCTCGTCGTTCAGCGGTTCGGCTTCGGCGGCGGCGATCCAGTCGCCGATCTCCGGCGCGGTAGCCTGGGCGTGCAGCATGCCGGCCAGGGCCGACATCGCCTCGGCGCGCTTCTCGCCGCCGCCAACCGCCATGTGGGTCGCCTCATCGGCGCCGAGAATGGCCAGCGCATGTTCCAGCGCTTCGAGCCTATGGCCGAGTAGATCGAGTTTTTGGAAGGACATGGATGGTTTCCGGCTGCAAAGGGGTTGGCGCGAAAAGATACCAAGGCGCGCAGCTTGGCAACCCTGATCTGCCCGTTCCGGATCAGCCCATCTTGCCTTGCAACAGCGCTGCGTGATCAAAGGTTGGGGCCAACGAGCGGAGGGGACAATGATCGGCAATATCCTGACCGGGCTGGTGGCGCTGATCCACTGCTACATCGTCTATCTGGAGATGGTGCTGTGGGACACGCCGCGCGGCCACAAGGCGTTCAACCTCAAGCCGGACTTCGCCAGCGCCTCGAAAGTGCTCGCCGCCAACCAGGGGCTCTATAACGGCTTTCTTGCTACAGGCCTGATCTGGGGGCTCTATCTCGGCACCGGCGGCTTCCAAATCAAGATGTTCTTCCTGCTTTGCGTTGCCGTCGCCGGCCTCTATGGCGGGGCGACCGTCGGCCGCAAGATCCTGTTCGTCCAGACGCTGCCTGCGGTGCTTGCCATTATCGCGCTTTGGCTCGGCCGGTGACTGAAAAAAGGACGCCCTCGGGCCAGGTCCCTCAGGCGCCAGATCGTCCCTTCCTGGTCTCGAAACGGCAGTCGCGGCCCGAAACCGCTCAGCCGTTCGGATAGTGACCGCCGTCGGCGCCGTCGCCCATCAGGAAGCCGCTGCCGGTATCGGTTCTCAGCTTCTGGTCGACATTGTCGAGACGGCGCAGCAGGTCGTGATATTGCGCAGCCGGAATCCTGCCGTGATCCGAAGCGGCTACGTGCTCGGCCACCTGGCTGATGTGCGCGGCGCGCATATGCAGTTGCTGCGCTTCCGAGGCCGAGATGTCGTTTGCTTGCCGCGCGTCGGCGATGCCCTGATCCACACCCTGGACCTGCTCGATCAGGCTGGTCACCCGCGGTCCGGTGAAGTCGGTTGGATCGGTTGCGTCGAGAGCGCCCTTGTGATGTCCGGCGGCGTAGGCGCCGGCGAGCGGAGCGGCGATCAGAACCGCGGCGAGAGTTGCAGTCTTGAGAGATGTTAAAGCGCGCATGACGGCGCGTCCTCCTGCTGGGGAAGGAGCGGCCATCCCGCTCTGCTTCCGAGCTAGTGGGCCGTCCGGTTCCGTCGCGTCGCGATGGGAGGCATCGCCGGCGGTTCCCGGCCCTGCGCAGCAAATTAGGGCCGCCAAGTCGCCGAGTGTAATTAAAAAAAGATAATGTTTTCAGGCCTTGCCGGCGGGCTTCTGCGCGCTAGAGTTGAGCCGGCGAACAAATTCGCGTGAGTTCGCGTGATGCCGGATCAACGTTCGGTGAGCTTCAGTTCAATTCGGCGGTTCTTGCTGCGCGCCTCATCCGTGTCGGCCGGATCGAGCGGCTGGAATTCGCCGAAGCCGGCGGCTACCAGCCGGTTCGCCGGCACGCCGTTCTCGATCAGGAACTTCACCACCGAGGTCGCACGAGCCGTCGACAGTTCCCAGTTGTCGCGATAGCGGCCGGTGCCGGACAAGGGCTTGTTGTCGGTGTGGCCGTCGACGCGCAGCACCCAGCTGATCTCGGGCGGGATTTCCCTCTGCAGCTCGATGACGGCATCGGCGAGCTTCTTCATCTCGACCTTGCCGGCATCGTTGATCTCGTCGGAGCCGGTCGGGAACAGCACTTCCGACTGGAAGACGAAGCGGTCGCCGACGATGCGGATGTTCTCGCGGTCGGCGAGGATCTCGCGCAGTCGGCCGAAGAAATCGGAACGGTAGCGGTTGAGCTCCTGGACGCGCTGCGCCAGCGCCACGTTCAGGCGGCGGCCGAGATCGGCAATCTTGGTATTGGACTCGCGGTCGCGCTGCTCGGACACGTTGAGCGCGTCCTCGAGCGCCG
>NZ_RZST01000326.1:0-6510 GCF_003997575.1 Mesorhizobium sp. M1A.F.Ca.IN.022.07.1.1 | reverse complement strand
CTGCTTGCCTATGCCAAGATCGTGCTCTTCTCCGACATCGTCGCCAGCGACGTGCCGGACGATCCGCATTTCGACCGCGATCTGATGGGCTATTTCCCGGAGCGGATGGCGAAGAAATTCGCCGGCGAGATCCGTGCCCACCGGCTGCGGCGCGAGATCATCGCGCGCGTCGTCGCCAACGATCTCGTCAACCGCGGCGGGCCGTCTTTCGTCAACCGGCTGCAGGAAGCGACGGGCCGCACAGCGGGCGCCGTCGTGCGCACTTTCGCCCTGGTGCGCGACGGTTTCGCGCTGCCTTGGCTCTACAAGGAGATCGATGCCCTCGACAACCAGATCGACGGCCAGACGCAGCTCGATCTCTACCAGGCAGTCAGCAGGCTCATCTTCATGACCAGCGGCTGGTACCTGAAGAACGACCTCTCCTCGGCACCGCTGGGCCAGCGCATCGCCGACTTGCAGGAAGCGCGCAAGGCTTTGGAGCCGAAGCTCATCTCGCTGCTGCCGGCCTTCTCGCGCGAGCGGATCGAGGCGCGGCGCCATGACCTGTTTGAGGGCGGCGCGCCCGACAAACTTGCCGAAAAGCTGGCGCTGGCCGAGGTGAGCGACCTGATCCCGGACATCGCGCTCACCGCACGCACGGCCAATGCCGACATCGTCAGCGCCGCCAGGGCCTTCTTCGCCGTCAGCGACGCTTTTCGCATCCCTCGCGTCGAGGAGGCCGCGCGCTCGATCATGCCGCCGGACTATTACGACCAGCTGGCGCTGTCGCGCGCGACCGACACGATCGGCGCCGCAAGGCGCGGCATCGCGGTCGCCGCGCTCACCGGCCACGGCAACGCGGCGGATCCGGTGGCGGCCTGGCTGGAGACCGGCGGCGAGCATGTCGGGCGCATCCGCGAGCGGCTGCAGGCGCTGACCGAAGGCGGCGACATCACCGTGTCTCGGCTGTCGGTGGCGTCCGGCCTGATGAGCGACCTGACGGGGATGTAGGTTTACCCTCCCCCTTGCGGGGAGGGTCGCTGCGAAGCAGCGGGGCGGGAGGCAGCGCCGACCCCCATGCGGACCTGAGGTGCGACTTCCCCAGAAGGAAGAGGTCGCGGCCGGCGCTCTTTTTCCCGCTGACGCGGAGTGGAAACGCGCAAGCCAATGAGCGGCGGCGCCGTGCTTGTTCATTTGCATCGCCGCCCGAAAACATGCAGACATGCGCGGGGCGCGGGGCAAGCGGACGATGCCGGAGGGGACATGGCCGAAGTAGCAGTGCAGCGGGCAACGGGGCGCGGCATCTGGGGCTGGATGTTCTTCGACTGGGCAGCGCAACCCTTCTTCACCGTCGTCACCACCTTCATCTTCGGGCCATACTTCGTCTCGCGCATGGCGAGCGACCCCACAACCGGGCAGGCTGCCTGGGGCTACGGCATCGCTGCCGCGGGTCTCGTCATTGCGGTGCTTTCGCCGGTGCTCGGCTCGATTGCCGACCAGACTGGGCCGCGCAAGCCATGGATCGCCTCCTTCGCGGCGGTCAAGATCGTCAGCCTTACGCTGCTTTGGTTCGCCGCGCCCGGCTCCAGCCTGTTCCTGATCGTGCTGCTCTTCTCGCTCGCCTCTGTGGCCGCGGAATTCTCCACCGTCTTCAACGATTCCATGATGCCGCGCCTGGTGCCCAAGGAGGATATCGGCAAGATCTCCAACATCGCCTGGGGACTCGGCTATCTCGGCGGCATGGTGGCCTTGATCTTCGTGGTGCTGTTCCTGGCCGGCAATCTGGAAACCGGCAAGACGATCATCGGCCTCGACCCGCTGTTCGGGCTCGATCCTAAGCTTGGCGAGGACGCGCGCTTCACCGGGCCGATGTCGGCCGGATGGTACTTCCTGTTCATCCTGCCGATGTTCATCTTCACGCCGGACGCCATCAAGGGGCTTTCAATGGGCCCGGCGGTGCGAGAGGGCCTGTCGGAATTGAAGTCCACGCTCTTCGAGGTGCGCAAGCGCGTCGGCATCTTCCGCTTCCTCGTCGCCCGCATGATCTATCAGGACGGCGTCAACGCGCTCCTGGCGCTCGGCGGCACCTTTGCCGCCGGCATGTTCAACTGGTCGATCACCGAGATCGGCATTTTCGGCATCATCCTCAACGTCGTCGCGATCTTCGGCTGCTGGATCGCCGCGCGCCTCGACACCGCGCTCGGATCGAAGGCCGTGGTGATGATTGCGCTGATGCTGCTTTTGGTGGCTACGATCGGCGTCGTGTCGACCGGGCCAGGCTTCACGCTGCTCGGCCTAATACAGCTGCCCACCACCGATTCCGGCGGCCTCTTCGGCACCGCGGCCGAAAAGGCCTACATCCTCTACGGCCTGCTGATCGGACTCGCCTTCGGGCCGGTCCAGGCCTCCTCGCGCTCCTACATGGCGCGCAGCGTCACGGCCGCCGAGTCCGGCCGCTATTTCGGCATCTACGCGCTGGCCGGCAGGGCAACGAGCTTCCTGGCGCCGTTCCTGGTGTCGACGATCACGCTGGCCAGCGGCTCGGCACGGCTCGGCATGGCGGTGATCGCGCTGTTCCTCGGCCTCGGCATGGCAATCCTGGTCAGGACGCCATATCCGGCGGACAAGCCGGTGGAATAGCGCTCTCCTTCTCCCCTTGTGGGAGAAGGTGTCGCCGAAGGCGACGGATGAGGGGTGCTGGACGGAATGAGGCGGCGGCAATTTCAAGCGCATTGCCAAGCTGGAACACCCCTCATCCATCTCGGCGCTAAGCGCCGATCCACCTTCTCCCACAAGGGGAGAAGGGAAGAAGGGCACTCAATGCCTGAAGTGCCGCACGCCGGTGAACACCATGGCGATGCCGTGCTCGTCGGCGGCGGCGATCACGTCCTCGTCGCGCATCGAGCCGCCGGGCTGGATCACGGCCGTGGCGCCGGCCTCGATGGCCGACAGCAGGCCGTCGGCGAAGGGGAAGAAGGCGTCGGAAGCGACCACCGAACCCCTGGTCAGCGGCTCGGCCAGGCCAGCCGCCTCGGCAGCGTCGAGCGCCTTGCGGGCGGCGATACGCGAGGAATCGACGCGGCTCATCTGGCCGGCGCCGATGCCGACGGTCGAGCCGTCCTTGACGTAGACGATGGCGTTCGACTTGACGTGCTTGGCGACGCGGAAGGCAAATTTAAGGTCGGCCATCTCGGCCGGAGTCGGCGCGCGTTTCGTCACCACCTTGAGCTCGAGGTCGTCGACCACCGCATTGTCCCGGCTTTGCACCAACAGCCCGCCGGCGACCGATTTGGCGACCGTGCCGTCGGCGCGCGGGTCGGGCAGACCGCCGGTGACCAGAAGGCGCAAGTTCTTCTTCGCCGCTATGATCGCCGCGGCCTCATCGGTGGCATCGGGCGCGATGATGACCTCGGTGAAGGTCTTCACGATCTCTTCCGCTGCCTCGGCGTCGAGGATGCGGTTCATGGCGACGATGCCGCCATAGGCCGAGACCGGATCGCAGGCCAGCGCCTTGGCGTAAGCCGCCTTCAGCGTCGCGCCCTCGGCCACACCACACGGGTTGGCGTGCTTGATGATGGCTATCGCCGCTGACCGGGTCGGATCGAATTCACCGACCAGCTCGAAGGCGGCGTCGGTATCGTTGATGTTGTTGTAGGAAAGCTGCTTGCCCTGCAGCTGCCTGGCGGTCGCGACGCCCGGGCGCTTGTCGCCGGAGAGATAGAAGCCGGCGCCCTGATGCGGGTTCTCGCCATAGCGCATCACCTGGTCGAGACGGCCGCCAAAGGCGCGCCAGGTCGGATGCTCGATTTCGAGCGTGTCGGCAAACCAGCCGGAGATCGCCGCATCGTAGGTCGCGGTGCGGGCAAAGGCCTTCGCCGCCAGCTTCTTGCGGAAATCGAGCGACAGCGAGCCGAGATTCATCTCGAGCGCGTTGAGCACCGAGGCGTAGTCGGCAGGGTCGGTGACGATGGCGACATAGGCGTGGTTCTTGGCCGAGGCGCGGATCATCGCCGGGCCGCCAATGTCGATGTTTTCCACGATCGAGGCGTAGCCGGCGCCGGAGCGGCGGACCTCCTCGAACGGGTAGAGGTTGGACACGACGAGGTCGATCGGCTGGATGTGGTGGTCGTGCATCGCTTTCGCGTGCTCGGAATCGTCGCGAACGCCGAGCAGGGCGCCATGCACCAATGGATGCAAGGTCTTGACGCGGCCGTCCATGATCTCGGGAAAGCCGGTCAGCTCCGAAACATCGCGCACGGCAAGGCCGGCCGCGGCGATCTCCCCCGCGGTGCCGCCAGTGGAGACCAGCTCGACGCCGGCGGCGGCAAGGGCTTTGGCAAAGTCGATCAAACCGGTCTTGTCGAAAACGGAAAGCAGCGCGCGGCGAATCGGAACGAGGTCGGGCGCCGGAATGTTCTTGGCGGGGACGGCCATGGCTGGCGGCCTTTCAAGGCTGGTTGGGAACGTTCGCGGGCCGTAGCATATGAGGCTCGGAAATCAAGCGCGCAACTCGGGTTCCTTGGCCGCGAATCAGTTGTTCTCGGGATAGCCGGCGACGGCGGCGCGCGTCAGCTGCCAGTGCACCTCGGCGATCTCCGAGGCCTTGAAGGCAAGCACGATCTGCCGGCTGCGGCGCGGTCCGCCGAGCCCGGCGAAATAGATCGATTCCTCGATTTCCGGCGCCACTTCGGCACAAGTGAACACCCAGGTGTCGCCCTGGGAGGCCGCCAGGGTCAGGCGGCCCTGCTCGTCGTGCAGCAGGCCGATGTCGGGATGGATATGGAAGCGCACGGTGACGAAGTCGCGGCCATTGTTGCGGATCGCCGCACCTCCGGGGCGAAGGAAGCGGTCGCGGCCGGTCA
This sequence comes from Mesorhizobium sp. M1A.F.Ca.IN.022.07.1.1, assembly GCF_003997575.1. NCBI lineage: Bacteria > Pseudomonadati > Pseudomonadota > Alphaproteobacteria > Hyphomicrobiales > Phyllobacteriaceae > Mesorhizobium > Mesorhizobium sp. M1A.F.Ca.IN.022.07.1.1. The sequence goes on along the minus strand of NZ_RZST01000326.1, from coordinate 1,669 downwards.
GCACATTGCCGTTCTCCGCCAGCTTCAGCTCCCGCTCGTGCAGCAAGCCGAAGCGCGCGGCATAGCCGTCGTGGCGCGCGACAAAGCCCTGCACACCCTTCTGGTCGATGCGCTTGCAGGGCACGTGCTGGGGGCCGCCGATCAGCGGCGAGCCGAGCAGGTCGCTGACCCGCAACGAGTGACTGAAGCGCGCCGAGGACGTGTCGTTGACGGTGGCTGTCGAATGCGCGGCGGTGGCGCGGGCGAGCGGCCGGAATTCGGCGGCGCCATAGGTATCGATGCCTGCGTTGACGATGAAATGCTGGCGCCCGGAAGAAAGCTCGAAGGCGAGGCAGCCGGCATGCGCCGCGTTGGAGATGTCGACAGGCGGCGGCAGGCCGGTGTCGGCAATCACCGTGACGCCGCCCATCGACAGGCGCTCATAGCCGGAATGGGGCGCGTGCAGCAGCGGCGCGCCGACCGTGTCGTCATGACGCAGGATGGTGGCGATGCGATCGTGGATGGTGGCGCCCATGCCGTTGAAGCGGGCAAGGCTGCCGTCCTGGTGGCGGAAGAAGCGCAGCGCCGGCAGCATGCGGTCGATGGCGTTGATCAGCGCCGGCGGCGGCGCCTCGGCCTGGTTGGCATAGGTCTGGCGCAACGGCAGAAGGTCGGCCAGCAATTCCAGCACCGTCATCGGGTTGCGCGAGATGTGACCGCCGTCCGGCAGGATCTGGTGGTCGAGGTCCTCGGCCAGGTTGCGCGTGGCGGCGCGCAGCGCCGAGGCCGGCGCGGGTAGCGACAGGGTGGAGAAGGCGAGCGCGATGCGAGCGCGCAGCCTGTCCTTGCCGTCCGGCATCTCGCGCGCCATCGATCTGAGATAACGGATCTGCATGGCGAGCGATTTGAGGAAGGCGCGGTAGAACGGGAATTCGGCGCCTTGCAGCACGACCGAGGAATGCTGCAGCCAGGCAATCACCCGCTTGGCTGTCGTGCCAGGCTCCCAGGCGACGCCCGATATCTGGTTGCCGTGCATGACGATCCAGTCCGAGACCAGGGCGCGAGCATTGGCGGCGGCGAGCTCGGTGCCGGCAGCGCGCATATGGCGCAGCCAGCGGAAGCCGTGCAGCGACTTTTGCCAGCCGCGATTGGGCACATTGATCTGGAAAGGCGATTTGCCGCCGGTCTCGACCATGTGGCCGGACAGCGGATAGCGGCCATAGTAGATTTCGAGCGCGATCTGCGGGTCGGCGAGCCTCAGATCCGGCGGCGCGATGAGGACGCGCTCGGGCGTGCGGCCGGAATAACGCCAGCGATAGATAGGACCGGCACGAAGGCGCCGGCGCGTTTTGCGCCAGAACTCCCTCGCGACAAGCGTCCAAAGACGCGTCGTGCTGCCGGCAGCAAGTGCCAAAACCCCTCCTGATAGTCGTCAGCCCCTAAGCACAAGCTTATATGATTCAAGAACTTATGCGAAGGCGGATTCCACGAAGTGAACCCCTTCACGCGGCCATGACCTGGGCGTCGCTAAAAAAGTCGGCAAGATTTATGCAATAACGTCCTAAATCGTCCTTCTTATCCGGGCGGCAAAGAAGCCGTCGAGCCCCGAAACCCCCGGTGAATTCAGCACCAAATCGGCGGGGGGGGGGCGCAGCGCGCCACCGGGCGTGAGGAAAGGGTCGAGGCCGGC
>NZ_RZST01000325.1:0-6528 GCF_003997575.1 Mesorhizobium sp. M1A.F.Ca.IN.022.07.1.1 | reverse complement strand
GCCTGTGCTCTGGCGCGCGACGACATGAAAGGACCTGTCTTCGAAATGCTGCAGCAATTCGTCCGGTCGCACGAGCGCCGGGAAGTAGCCGCATAATGCCCAAATTTTGGGTGCATATGCGAAATCGCGATGGCGCGACAGCCACGCAAGCGCTTGGCCTTCTTGGCCGGGCGCTCCGTGGCACGAATGTTGCGTGGCCTTTTCTGGTAACGACGACACTCTTCGAAGGCCGGTAGCGCCTGCAACCTGGAATTGGACCGACGATGAATTATGCCAACTTTCCTCTCGACAAGAGGATGCCATTGCCCACCACCGAACCGGAAAAGGGTGAAGACTTCATCGACATCGAGCGTCTGCTTGGCATGGCCGCCCGGCAGGCCAAGGTGGTGGCGGTCTGCGCCGTCATCGGTCTATTCCTGGGTGTGATTTATCTCCAGACGACGCCCAAGCAATACACCTCCCTTGCGAGCGTGCTGATCGACGACGGCCTGAACAAGGTCGTGGACGACATTTCGGCTGTCAGTGCCACGCAGCAGACGGACGCGACGATCCTCAGCCAGATCGAGATACTCAACTCGGCGCGGCTGGCATCGGAGGTGGTCGACAAGCTGAAGCTGGACCAGAACCAGGAATTCATGAACCCGCCGCAATCGGCTTTGGCCCAGGGAATCGGATTCTTGCGCGGCATCGTCGGCTATTTCCGCAGCGGCGGCGGCAACCAAATCCCCGGGATCGAGAATGTCGATGCCGCAACGCGCGAAGCCATGATGAAGGCGGCGACCCATGACTACGCGGTTCTCGTGCTGCAAACCGGATTGATGGCGGATCGCAACGGCCGCAGCAATGTCATCAGCATCGGCTATCAGTCGACCAATCCGGCTTTGGCCACGGCCATCACCAAGGCCTATGCGGACGCCTACCTTGCCGACCAGCTCAACGCCAGCTTCGACGCCACCGAGCGCGCGGCCGTTTGGCTGCAGGGCAGGTTGACCGAACTGCGCGAAAGCTCGCAGGCAGCTGCGCTGGCGGTCGAGAAGTTCAGGGCCGAGCACGGGCTTTCCGCAAACAGCGACGGCCAGTTGCTCAGCGACAAGCAACTCGCCGACCTGAACGCCCAGCTCATCGTCGCGCAGGCCGATACAGCCCGCGCCAGCGCCCGCTACCAGCAGTACAAGGCGATCGTCGACAGCGGCTCCGAAAGCGCCTTCAACGATTCCGCGATAGCGGCCGATCAGCCGAGCAGCTCGGTCATCATCGCGCTGAAAACCCGCTATCTCGCGATCGCGAAACGGTTGCAGGACGTCGAGAACAACTTCGGCAAGGATCACCCGCAGGCGGTTGCGCTGGCCAAGGAGAAGGCCGACGTCTCGGCGCAGATCTTCGGACAGCTGAAACAGATCACCGAGAGCTACCGAAACGACTATCAGGTGGCGCAGGCGCGCGAGACCGCGCTTAGGGAGAAGATCGCCACCCAGGCAGGCAAGAGCTCGATCGACAACCAGTCGCAGGTCAGGCTGAAGGAACTTGATCAGCAGGCGCAGGCGCTGACCACGCTCTATCAGACTTTCCTTAGCCGTTACGAGGAAGCGTCGCAGCAGCAGTCATTCCCGGTCGGCAAGGTCCGCATCATCTCTGACGCGTCGATGCCTCTCACCGCCTCGGCTCCGCGCACCTTGCGCGTGCTGGCGCTCTCGCTGGTGCTTGGCCTCATGCTCGGCGCCGGCTGCGGAGGCCTGAACGAATTCAACGAGCGCTTCTTCCGGACAGGCGAGGACATTCGCGACCGTGTCGGCCTGAAGTTCCTCGGCTATCTGCCGACGATCGGTGGCGGCAAGGCCAAGGAGTCGAAGCCGGACGACTTGCCGGCCGACGGCAAGGTCACCAGCCTGTCGGCCGCCGAGAAACGGGCGCGCATGCGGGTGAGCCTCGATGCGCCGGCCTCGATGTTCGCCGAGACGCTCCGCAACGCCAAGATCGCTTTCGACGTGGTGATGGAAGACAAGGGCAGCCGGGTGATCGGCGTCATCTCCGTCCTGCCCGGCGAAGGCAAGTCGACGGTTGCGGCGAACCTCGCCGGTCTGCTCGCCGCCAACGGCGCCAAGACTTTGCTGATCGATGGCGACCTGCGCAATCCGGGCCTCAGCCGCAGCCTCGGCATGGAGTCGGAGCACGGGCTGATGGAGGCGGTGGTCAATGGACAGACCTGGCAGTCGGTCGGCAAGGTCGACCGCCAGACCAAGCTGGCGATCATCCCGGCCGTGGTGCGCGGCCAGTTCTCGCACACCAGCGAGCTTCTCGGCTCCGCCGGCATGCGGCGTTTCATCGAGAACGCCAAGGAGACGTTCGAATACATCATCGTCGACCTACCGCCGCTCGGCCCGGTGGTCGACGCCAAGGCCTTCGCGCCGTTGGTCGACGGCTTCGTGCTCGTCACCGAGTGGGGCCGCACGCCACGCGCCATGGTGCGCTCGATGCTGGAGTCGGAACCCTACATCGCCGAAAAGATCACCGGCGCGGTGCTCAACAAGGTCGAGCTGAAGAAACTGGCGAAATACGGCTCTCTCGGCGGTTCGGAAAAGTTCTTCGACCGCTATTCGAGTTACTACCTCGAGAAGTCGGAATCGCGCGCCAAGCAGGCCGCCTAAAGCAGTTCATCCGACGAAAAGCCGCGGCGGTTATTCTCCGGTCGACAGCAGCCGCCCATATTTGCCGACGATCCTGAGGGCGGTCAGCCGGCCGCTCTGGAAGGCGCCGGTGTCGATGCCGAGCCGCCGCCCGTCGAGCGTCGGAACGTCCACGATCGTATGTCCGTGCACGACCCAGCGATCGAGGCGGTGCGCGGCCGCCAGGAACTCGGATCGTATGTTGAGCAGGTCGGCCTCGTCCTGCGCTTCGAGCGCGATGCCGGGCCGGATGCCGGCATGGACGAAAAGGAACCGCTCCGAACAGATCATCACCGGCAGCGTGCGCATGAAGGCGACGTGGGTGGCCGGAATGGCCTCCCGGATACGCTCGTCTACCTCTTCGCTCGATCCGTAGAGATCGGCCAGGCGGTCGGGATCGATACCGTAGGAGAACAGCGTTTCCCGTCCGCCGACGCGGAGCCACGGCTCCAGTGACAGATGGCCGTCGAGATAGGCGAGCATCGCCACTTCGTGGTTCCCGGCAAGGCACACGCGCATGAAACCTTCTGGCGGCGGTGCCATCAGATGCTCGACCACGCGCCGCGAATTGGGCCCGCGGTCGACATAGTCGCCGAGCATGATGATGATCTTGCGGCCGCGGAACTGCAGCGCGTCGAGCTCGATCTTCTGCTCCAGCGTGCGCAGCTCGTCGTAGCAGCCATGCACGTCGCCGATCGCGTAGACCACCGTGTCCCGCATGTCCATCATCAGCCGTTCGCGCGGCAAGGGCCGGGGTCGTCTCGATCGTTGGAACAGGCTCACGGATTGAGGCTCGGTACTCAAGCTAGGGTCATGCCACGCAGCGTGGACCAAGCCTCGATATCATGTCGAATGCAAGCATTTCCACACCGGGCTGCTCGATGCACATCGCCAAAAAGGCGCAGCGGTCTTGGCAAAACGACGTGCATCAATACCCCGAAAAGCGTCGCCTGACCGCGTTTCAGCGCGATGCGCTTTAGGCCGCTTTGAGCCGATAGCGGAAAAGCGTGCGGTCGAGCAGCATGCGGACGCGCGGCTCGGCCTCGGCCGCCACCAGCCAGCTTGCCGCGATCATGGCCGTGCCGACGATCGGGATCGAAACCAGGTATGGCACGCCGGCGCGGATCAGGACGCCGAGCAGCGCCGCGCCGACGACATCGTGGATGAGGTAGAGCGGATAGGTCATCAGCCCGATCCGGCGCCAGCCGCCCCAGGAAAGGTTGAGGCGCAGCGACCAAGCCATCAGCGCTACCGCGGCCAGGAAGATGATGATCGGCGGCGCATAGGGCATCGCCGCTTCCACCTTGATGCTGTGCACGTCGACCGAGCTTACGATCTGCAGCGCTCCGCCGGCGAGAAACAGCGCCGAGAAGCAGAGCCGTGCCGCTGTCACCGCCTTGAAGCGCATCAGCCAGATGAGCACGCCGACCGCGAAGAACGCGCCGTGATGCACCAGGGTGAGCTGCAGCCAGCGCGCCTCCGCGAGATCGGTCCAGCCGAAGGCGAAATAGAGACACCAGAACAGCGTGCTGAGCAGGCCGATGATGACGGCGACAGCTTCCATCAGGTCGAATCGGCCGAACCGCAGCAGGGTCCAGACGATGGCGTAGAAGGCGATCTCGATGCCGAGCGTCCAGTAGATACTGTCGACCCATGGCTCGAACGGCACGAACAGCGCCGTGCGGGCAAGTCGCACCACGGCATCGGTCGGCCAGGAAAGACCGACCATCAGCAGCACGATCGCGGAGATGGGCGCGCAGACCCAGACCGCCGGCGCCAGCCGTCTGACACGGGCTTCGAAGAACTTCAGCGGCGTCGAATTCTCGGCGCTGAATGCGATGACGAAGCCGCTGATGACGAAGAACACCTGAACGCCGACCCAGCCGGAGCCGACAAACGCCATTTCGGGATGGGCAGGGATGCCGCCGGTCGAGCGCGCCGACACGCCGTCGGGAAACGCCCATACCCAGAAGCCGTAGTGATAGAACATCACCATGACGGCGGCGAAGAAACGCAAAATGTCGACGCCGCCGAATGTGGTCTTGTGCTGAGCCATGCCGTGCCTTCGGAACGGCCCCCCGGGCAGACTTCTAGGGGGTGCTGCTGCATTGCACAACAGTCGATTGCAGCGCAGGATGCATTCGTGAGGCTGCCCTCGCGTTGCGATCCCGCGAGCGGCTAGATCCCGATGCCGCGCCCCTTGAGCGCCGCCGTGATCTCGTCGAGGATCGCGGGATCGTCGATGGTCGCCGGCATCGTCCATTCCTCCTTGTCGGCGATCTTCTGCATCGTGCCGCGCAGGATCTTGCCGGAGCGCGTCTTCGGCAGCCGCTTGATCGTCACCACCGTCTTGAAGGCTGCGACCGGTCCGATCCGCTCGCGCACCAGGCCCACCACCTCGCTTTCGATGGCGCCGGTGTCGCGCGCCACACCGGCGTTGAGCACGACGAAGCCGAGCGGCACCTGGCCTTTCATCGCGTCGGCGATGCCGATCACGGCGCATTCGGCGACGTCCGGATGCGCGGCCAGCACCTCCTCCATCGCGCCCGTCGAGAGGCGGTGCCCGGCGACGTTGATGATGTCGTCGGTGCGGGCCATGACGTAGAGATAGCCGTCCTCGTCCATCATGCCGGCGTCGGCCGTCTTGTAGAAACCGGGGAACTCCTCGAGATAGGCTTGGCGGAAGCGGGCGTCGGCGTTCCAGAGCGTCGGCAGGCAGCCTGCCGGCAGCGGCAGCTTGACCACGACATTGCCGAGCGTGCCGCGCGGCACCTCGTGGCCGGCATCGTCGAGAATACGAATATCGTAGCCCGGCATCGGCACGCCCGGCGAGCCGTATTTCACCGGCAAAAGCCCGAGCCCGGCCGGGTTGATGGTCATAGGCGAGCCGGTCTCGGTCTGCCACCAATGGTCGATCACCGGACGGTTGAGCTTCTGCTCTGCCCATTTGATGGTCTCGGGGTCGGCGCGCTCGCCGGCGAGGAACAGCGTGCGGAATTTCGACAGATCGTATTTCGGCACGAACTCGCCGCGCGGATCCTGCCCCTTGATGGCGCGAAAGGCGGTCGGCGCCGTGAACAGCGCCACCACACCGTGTTCCGAGATCACCCGCCAGTAGGTGCCGGCGTCCGGCGTGCCGATCGGCTTGCCTTCGAAGAGCACGCTGGTGCAGCCATGCAGAAGCGGCCCATAGACGATGTAGGAATGGCCGACCACCCAGCCGACGTCCGAGGCCGCCCAGAACACCTCGCCGGGGTTGACGCCGAACTCGTTTTCCATCGTCCATTTCAGCGCGACCATGTGACCGCCATTGTCGCGCACGATGCCCTTCGGCTGCCCGGTCGTGCCGGAGGTGTAGATGATGTAGAGCGGGTCGGTGGCCAAGACCGGAACGCAGTCGACATTGGCGCCGGCGGCGCGCTCGCGGGCGACCGCATCGGCATAGTCGATGTCGTAATTGTCCTTCATCTCGCAGTGCAATTGCTCGCGCTGCAGGATCAGGCAGGCATCGGGCTTGTGCTTCGACATCTCGATCGCCTTGTCGAGCAGCGGCTTGTAGGCGACGACGCGTCCCGGCTCCAGGCCGCAGGAAGCGGTGATGATCAGCTTCGGCCTGGCGTCGTCGATGCGGGTCGCGAGCTCATGCGAGGCGAAGCCGCCGAACACCACTGAATGCACGGCGCCGATGCGGGCCGAGGCGAGCATGGCGATCGCCGCTTCCGCCACCATCGGCATGTAGATGATCACCCGATCTCCCTTGCCGATGCCACGGTTCTTGAGGACAGAGGCGAGCGCGACCACCTCGCGCTTCAGTTCGGCATAGGTGAATTTCCGGATCGTGCCGGTGATCGCGCTGTCATGGATC
>NZ_RZST01000324.1:0-6601 GCF_003997575.1 Mesorhizobium sp. M1A.F.Ca.IN.022.07.1.1 | reverse complement strand
CGGCTCAGCAGATCGCCGAAAAATATGCCGCACTCGCCCGTGACGCGCAAAGCTCCGGCGACCGGGTGATGGCGGAGAACTATCTCCAGCACGCCGAGCACTACAATCGCATCATCGCGGCCGCGCAGGCGCAGATGCCCATCCAGAACGCCCAGCAGAACCGCGACGACTTCGATGACGACGTCGATGAGGATCGCGACGAGTTCGACACGGTCGGCAACGCAAATGCCGGCGAGTCGCAGGCCGCCGCGAACGGTTCCGGGCCGCAGCCGGTGATCGAAGGCACGCCGGCGGAACTCGCCTACAACCAGGAAAACGGCCGCGACAACAACCGGCGCGACAATAATGGTCGTGACAGGCACCGCGACCGCCGCAATGGCGGCTATGGCCAGTACGGTCAGAATGGTCAGCGCGGCGACAATGGTCAGCGAGAGCGCAGCGAACATGGCGGCCAGCAGATCGATCAGAGCCGCCGCAATGAGGCGCAGGCCAAGCCGGAGGGCTCCGCCGAAGACGGCGTTGCGGCCGAGCAGGCTCCGCTGTTCGACAGCTTCTCGCCTGCGGGCCTTGCTGCCCAGGCCGAGCGCAACGAAGCCGGCACGGACAATGGCGGTGGGCGTCGGCAGAGACGTCCACGTCGCGGTCGCGGCAATGCCGAGCAGGGCCATAGCGCCGAGCAGGGCAATGGCGATGAAAGCAATGCCGGCCGGGCGGACAGCGCCGCCGATGGCGGCAACGTCGCGGACAGCGGCAGCGCGACTGCCGCCAAAGAGGCAAATGCAGCGCCGAGCGAGAACGGCGCCGGTGAGCCGGCAGGCGGCGCCGGCGAGCCGGCAGTCGCCGACGCAGATAGCTGACCGCAGGTCTATTTCCAGGCAATTCGAACGGCGGAGAGGTTTCTCCGCCGTTTCTCGTTGTGCGTGCCTAAAGCACGTCGCCTGAATCCGTTTCAGCGCGACGCGCTTTCGTTTCCTTGCATGGCGGTAATTTGTGCGCTAATACTGAACCATATGGTTCAGTATATCAAGACCCGCCTCGATGCTTCATTCGCCGCGCTCTCGGATGCGACCCGACGCGGCGTGCTGGAGCAGCTCGGCCGTGCGGACGCTTCGATCACGGAACTGGCCGAGCAGTTCCACATGACCCTTACGGGCATGAAGAAGCACGTCGGTGTCTTGGAGCAAGCGGGGCTCGTCAGCACGGAAAAGGTCGGGCGTGTGCGGACCTGCAAGCTCGGCCTGCGCGGGCTGGAGCAAGAGGCGGCATGGATCGAGAGGTACAGCCAGCTCTGGGACGCACGCTTCGACGGGTTGGACAAGGTGGTCGAGGAACTGAAACGAAAGGAGAAGGTCGATGGACGCAAGCAAAGCGAGTGAGGCCACACCGATGCAGAACCGCACGACTGTGGAACGGACGTCGGACCGCGAGCTCGTCGTCACGCGAACCTTCAACGCTCCGGCGCGCATCGTGTTCGAGGCGTGGACCAAGCCTGAGCTGTTCAAGCAGTGGTGGGCGCCGAAGTCGATGGGAATGGTGCTGCGTTCCTGCGAGATGGATGTCCGTGTCGGGGGCAGGTACCGTTTGGCGTTCGGCCACGATGGCTCAAACCTTGACGAGTTCTTCGGCAGGTACATCGAAGTGACACCGCAGTCGCGCCTCGTCTGGACCAATGAGGAAGGCGGTGAGGGTGGACCCGTCACGACGGTGACCTTCGAGGAAAAAGGTGGCAAGACGCTGCTGGTCCTGCACGAGCTCTATCCCTCGAAGGAGGCTCTCGACGCTGCCGGCACCGGTGCGGCGGAGGCGATGGGCGAGACGTTCGGGCAACTGGACGAGCTTCTCGTCACCCTGGGCGCGAGCGGTGGACGATCATGAAGCCGTCGATGTCGCGCGTCACGCAGCCGCAGCATTTAAGCCCTTGTTTTAATGCCTAATATTCGCCCAAAACCGCTGCGCGCTTCGGGCGACCAGGCCCTAGAATATTCTGCGCTGACCGAGATCAGGGCGTCTTGAGAGACCTGAGCTGATACACCATATCTCGGCTGAACAGGACTCGGCTCGAATGAGCGGGTCCGTCACCGCAATCTGATCCGGTGCCGCAAAGCGGGCCGGTGATGGAAGGAGACATACATGAATACGGAGAAATATTCCGAGCGCGTGCGCGGTTTCATCCAGTCCGCGCAGACCATGGCGCTCTCGCGCAACCACCAGCAATTCACTCCCGAACATATGCTCAAGGTGCTCGTCGATGATGACGAGGGCCTTGCCGCGTCTCTGATCGAGCGCGCCGGCGGCAGCATTCGCGACGTGAAGCTCGGCGTCGAGGCGGCGTTGGAGGCTATGCCCAAGGTCGAAGGCGGCAACGGCCAGCTCTATCTCGCCCAGCCGCTTGCCAAGGTGTTTTCGACCGCAGAGGAACTGGCCAAGAAGGCCGGCGACAGCTTCGTTACCGTGGAGCGGCTGCTGCAGGCGCTCGCCATGGAGAAGTCGGCGAAGACCGCCGACATCCTGGCCAAGGCCGGTGTCACCGCGCAGGCGCTGAACCAGGTTATCAACGATGTCCGCAAGGGCCGCACCGCCGATTCGGCCAGTGCCGAGCAGGGCTACGACGCGCTGAAGAAATACGCCCGCGACCTGACCGCGGATGCGCGGGCGGGCAAGCTCGACCCGGTCATCGGCCGCGACGACGAGATCCGCCGCACCATCCAGGTGCTGTCGCGCCGCACCAAGAACAATCCCGTGCTGATCGGCGAGCCCGGCGTCGGCAAGACGGCGATCGCCGAAGGCCTGGCGCTGCGCATCGTCAATGGCGACGTGCCGGAATCGCTGAAGGACAAGCGGCTGATGGCGCTCGACATGGGCGCGCTGATTGCCGGCGCCAAGTATCGCGGCGAGTTCGAGGAGCGGCTGAAGGCCGTGCTGTCGGAAGTCACTTCCGCCGCAGGCGGCATCATTCTGTTCATCGACGAGATGCACACACTGGTCGGTGCCGGCAAGGCCGATGGCGCGATGGACGCCTCGAACCTTTTGAAGCCTGCGCTGGCGCGCGGCGAGCTGCACTGCGTCGGTGCGACTACGCTCGACGAATACCGCAAGCATGTCGAGAAGGACGCGGCGCTCGCCCGCCGCTTCCAGCCCGTTTTCGTCGACGAGCCGACGGTCGAGGACACTGTCTCGATCCTGCGCGGCTTGAAGGAGAAATACGAGCAGCACCACAAGGTGCGCATCTCCGATTCGGCGCTGGTTTCGGCCGCGACGCTTTCCAACCGCTACATCGCTGACCGTTTCCTGCCGGACAAGGCGATCGACCTGGCGGACGAAGCCGCATCGCGGTTGAGGATGCAGGTCGATTCCAAGCCCGAGGCGCTGGATGAGATCGACCGCCGCATCATGCAGCTCAAGATCGAACGCGAGGCGCTGAAGGTCGAGAAGGATGACGCCTCGAAGGACCGGCTGACCAAGCTGGAGAAGGATCTGGCCGACCTCGAGGAGCAGTCGACCGAGCTGACCGCCAAGTGGCAGGCCGAAAAGCACAAGCTCGGCCTTGCCGCCGACCTGAAGAAGCAGCTCGACGAGATGCGCAACGAGCTGGCGATTGCCCAGCGCAAGGGCGAGTTCCAGCGCGCCGGCGAGCTTGCCTACGGCAAGATCCCGGAGCTGGAGAAGAAGCTCAAGGAAGCCGAAGCCCAGGACGGTAAGGCCGGCATGGTGGAAGAGGTGGTCACGCCTGACCACGTCGCCCATGTCGTGTCACGCTGGACCGGCATTCCGGTCGACAAGATGCTTGAGGGACAGCGCGAGAAGCTGCTGCGTATGGAGGACGAGATCGGCAAGCGCGTCGTCGGCCAGGGCGAGGCGGTGCAGGCGGTCTCCAAGGCCGTGCGGCGCGCCCGTGCGGGTCTGCAGGATCCGAACCGGCCGATCGGCTCGTTCATGTTCCTGGGTCCGACCGGCGTCGGCAAGACGGAGCTCACCAAGGCGCTCGCCGCCTTCCTGTTCGACGACGAGAGCGCCATGGTGCGCATCGACATGTCGGAGTTCATGGAGAAGCACTCGGTCGCCCGGCTGATCGGCGCGCCTCCCGGCTATGTCGGCTATGAGGAGGGCGGCGCGCTCACCGAAGCGGTGCGGCGCCGGCCCTACCAGGTCGTGCTGTTCGACGAGATCGAGAAGGCGCATCCGGACGTGTTCAACGTGCTGCTCCAGGTGCTCGACGACGGCCGGTTGACCGATGGTCAGGGCCGCACGGTCGACTTCCGCAACACGCTGATCGTCATGACGTCGAATCTCGGCGCCGAATATCTGGTCAATCTCCGCGACGACCAGGACGTCGATGCCGTGCGCGACGAGGTGATGGGCGTGGTGAGAGCCTCGTTCCGTCCGGAATTCCTCAACCGCGTCGACGAGGTGATCCTGTTCCACCGGCTGCGACGCGAGGATATGGATCGCATCGTCGAGATTCAGCTCAAGCGGCTGGAGAACCTGCTTGTCGATCGCAAGATCACGCTGTCGCTCGATCACGATGCGATCGAGTGGCTGGCCGGCAAGGGCTACGATCCGGCCTATGGCGCCAGGCCGCTGAAGCGGGTGATGCAGAAGGAACTGCAGGATCCGCTGGCGGAGAAGATCCTGCTCGGCGAAATCCTCGACGGCTCGACCGTCAAGGTCACCGCCGGTTCCGATCGCCTGAACTTCCGTGCGAAGCCGACGGTGGTGGCGGCTGAAGCCGCCGCCTGAGTCGAGCCGGGGCATGTGACCGGAGCCATTCCAGGAAAAGCGCTTGGCGGTTTTCCGTCCGAATTGCGCAAACAAGGATACGAGGAGCGCGTCGCATCCGGCAGGGCGGCGCGCTCTTGCTTTTCGACAGGGCCCTGCGGCAAAACCGAGCTTGATCGCGGGTCCCGGAGGGCCGATTCCAATGAAGCTCGAGGACTATAACGGCTTCTGCGCCACATTGCCCGCCACGACCCACGTCGTGCAGTGGGGCGGGGCTCACGTCTGGAAGGTCGGCGGCCAGGTGTTCGCGATCGGCGGCCATGACCGGGAGGGCGAGGTCTTCGTTACCTTCAAATGCTCCGACATGGCGTTTGACGTGCTGAAGGAACAGCCAGGCTGCCGGCCCGCGCCCTATCTCGCGTCGCGCGGCATGAAATGGATCCAGCGCCAGACAAGCCAAAGCGTGGATGATGCCGCGCTGAAGGACTACCTGCGCGAAAGCCACCGCCTGGTCGTGCTGAAGCTGACGAAACTGGCGCGCAGCGAATTGGGGCTGCACTGACATTCGGTTGGGGACCATGGTGAGACGCCGGAAATCCGCCATCTTCATGCCCGGTTCATATTGGAACCTTAGTTTTGGTAACTGGTTTGCTGGCGAAGGGTTCGCCCAGCAAGACCGAGCCGACCGGAGAGCCTGACCCCCATGCTGCGCACGATCTTTTCCCTTTCGGCACTCGCGGCCGGGCTGGCGGCTTCCGGCGCGCTCGCAGCGCCCAGTCTGGAAGGCGCGCAGAAGACGGTTCGGTCCGCTCAACACGGCGCGCTCCTGCTCGCCCAGGACGGCAATATCGACATATACTACGATGCCAGGGGCAACCGGGTGCTTGTCGATGCCGATACCGGAAAGGTGATCGCCATCCAGCCGCCGCAGACCCGGCTCGATCGCCGGGCGCTGCGCCGTCAGCTGCGGATGCAGGAGCTCGGGCGTGCGCCCGTCGAGGACGACGACCGTTATTATCTCGACGATCCCGACGACATGGCCCGCTTCCGCCGCAGGCAGCTGGACGAGAACGGCCGGTATATCCCGCCGCCGGTCGACGACTACGATTCCAACAGCGGCAATTCCGTCGAGGCCTATCCGCCGGCGCCGAACGACGAAGGGTATGCCACAACCTATCCGGAGGCACCAAGGTCGGACACCATCAAGCGCGAGCCGCTGAACGAAGCATCGATCGAACCGCACCCTGGGCAGGGGGACGTGCTGCAAGTCAATCCGGAGACCCAGGCCGCGCTGCCGCCGGACACGGGCGGCAAGGCGACCGTCGATCCGTCGCTTTCGCTCGGCGTGCGCCAGGACGTGGCCGAACTCCAAGTGCTGCTCGACCGCGCCGGCGCCTCGCCGGGAGTCATCGACGGCCGCTTCGGCTCGAATGTCGACAAGGCCCTGGCCGCCTACAACCAGATCACCGGCAGCAATCTGAAATCGACCGACTCGGCCGCCATTAAGGCGGCGCTCGCCCAGTCGGGGGGCGACGCCTTCGCCTCCTACACGATCACGCCCGAGGACGTGGCCGGACCCTATGTCGCCTCGATCCCGGAAGATTACAGCCAGAAGGCCAAGCTCGACCGCATGGGTTACACCTCGGTCACCGAGGCGCTCGCCGAGCGCTTCCACATGGACGAAGGCTATCTGAAGTCGATCAACAAAGGCCTCGACTTCAACCGTCCCGGGACCATCATCAAGGTCGCCAATTTCGGCCAGTTGGTGTCGACGCCGGTTGCCCGCATCGTTGCCGATAAGGACAAGAAGGAAGTTTTCGCTTATGACGCGGGCGGCAAGCTGGTCGCGGCCTATCCGGCCACCATCGGTTCGGCCGACACACCG
>NZ_RZST01000323.1:0-6687 GCF_003997575.1 Mesorhizobium sp. M1A.F.Ca.IN.022.07.1.1 | reverse complement strand
AGCTGATGGCGGAGCTTGCCGCGGCGCAGGGCGAGACGCCGCTGATCCTGCCTTCGGTCGATCGCAATGCGGTCGCCGCCGTGGTGCAGGATTGGACCGGCATCCCGACCGGACGGATGCTGTCCAGCCAGACCGAGAAAGCGCTCAGGCTGGCCGCGACCCTTTCGGAACGCGTGGTCGGCCAGGATCACGCGATGGAGATGATCGCCAAACGTGTCCAGACCAGCCGCGCCGGCCTTGGCGCGCCGGAAAAGCCGGTCGGCGTATTCCTGCTCTGCGGCCCCTCCGGCGTCGGCAAGACCGAGACCGCGCTGGCGCTTGCCGAGACGCTTTATGGCGGCGAGCAGAACCTGATCTCGATCAACATGTCCGAGTTCCAGGAAGCGCATACCGTCTCGACGCTCAAGGGCGCGCCGCCCGGCTATGTCGGTTACGGCAAGGGCGGCATCCTGACCGAGGCGGTGCGGCGCAAACCCTATTCGGTGATCCTGCTCGACGAGGTCGAGAAGGCGCATCCGGACGTCCACGAAATCTTCTTCCAGGTCTTCGACAAGGGCATGATGGACGACAGCGAGGGCCGGCGCATCGATTTCAAGAACACGCTGATCCTGCTCACCTCGAATGTCGGCTCCGACGTCATCATGGACCGCACCAAGAGCGGCACCGTGCGGACCGGGATCGACGATCTCGACGCGGCCCTGCGCACGCCGCTGCTGAAAGTTTTCCCGGCCGCCTTCCTCGGTCGGGTGGTCACCATACCCTATTATCCACTGTCGGATTCGATGATCGAGGCGATCGCCCGCCATCAGTTCGGCAAGATCGCGCGGCGGCTTAAAGCGACCAACGATGCCGAACTGGTCATCGGCGACGGCGTCATGGACTTGGTCAAGGCGCGCTGCACCGAGATCGAGTCCGGCGGCCGCATGATCGACGCCATCCTCACCAACACGCTGCTGCCGGAGCTTAGCCGCGGCGTGCTCAACCGCTCGCTGGAGGGTGCGAAGATGACGAAGGTCACCGTCGGCGCGTCCAAGGAAGGTTTTACCTACTCCTTCGAGTAGCCTTAGCAACTCCGGGGAAGGAGTGTAGCGCCCAATCGGGCCAAGCTATTTTGAATGTGGAGTCGGGGAACTTTTGCTCCGCTGCCGATTTTGGATATGCTGCTGATCCGAATGGCCGGAAGGGTGCCGCCGATGACGAAAAACCTTGCGATCTCCGCTCTCGTTCTGGCCACGGCCATTGGCGTGTCCGGCGCGACGTTCGCCGGCGACCGGCAGCTCAAGCGCCCGGTCGAGCAGGAGCGCTACGTTCCGGCCGAAGGCGACCTCATCGACATCCTGTTCGGCGGACCGCGCTACTATGACGCCATGCTGGTCACTTCGGCGGCGGGCGCATGTTCGTACCACCGGAGGGGGCCGGACGCGAACGCGCTGAACAAAATCAACGACCATCACTGCGGAAAATAAGGTCTGCCCCGCGCCATTCGTACGGGCCAGCCGTCGGCAAGCCGCGACCGCCCCATTGATCATGCCGCGAACTGATCGTTCGCCGAGGTGGCTGGCCGTTCGGACAGCCAGTCCTCAGCCTGCCCCGCGGTTGGGCCGCTCTGCCGTCGCACACATTCAGCCCAAACATTGTATACAATAACAAATAAATCTGTTGACAATCTGTCCCAGGCGGCTTCCCATAGGCTATCCGCGCAGCCCATGAGCTAAACAAAAGCGCGCTAACCAGAAGGGAACCGATATGATCAACCGACGCTCGACTTTGAAATCGCTGGTGCTTGGCGCCGCCTCGACCCTGGCCATGGCCGCCATAGGCATCCCGTCCGCGCAGGCTGAAAACAAGGAACTGAAGATCGGCTTTGTTGGTGTCACCAGCGGTCCCGCCGCCGCCTGGGGCACGTCCAATGTGCGCTCGATGCAGACGCGCGCCGCCTGGCTCAACGAAAAAGGCGGCGTCAAGATTGGCGACGACACCTACAACATCAACATCGTCACCTTCGACGACCAGAAGGATCCCAAGCGCGCCATCGCCGGCATGGAGAAGATGGCGCAGGAGGGCATCCACTATGTCGTCGGACCCAATGTCGATGACGGCGCTGCTGCGGTGCGCCCTGTCGCCGAGGCCAACGGCATCATCTATTTCCCCTACGCCTTCCCGAAGGCGCTCTACCAGAAGCCGGCCTCGAACGCCGTGCTCGGCATGATCGCCAACTACCAGTCGGGCCCGGCGATCTATAAATACCTCAAGGAAAACAAGGGCGTGAAGACGATCGCCTTTGTCGCCGCGAACGAATCCGACCCGCTCAGCCAGCGTGACAGCGGCGTCGAGGCGGCCAAGGCGCTCGGGCTCGACGTCGTCGCGCAGAACGACACGTACCAGAACGACACCCGCGACTTCACGCCGGTGCTGACCCCGATCGTCGCGCTGAAGCCCGATCTGCTGGTGCTGTCCGGCGTGGCGCCGGCCAACGCGCCGCTGCTCATCCGCGCCGCCCGCGAGCTCGGCTTCGAGGGCCTGATCTCGACCGAGACGGCGCAGGACGCCAAGGTTCTGGAGGAGGGCGCCGGCGAATACGCCAACGGCTTCATCTCCGTCGGCGGTGCCTCGACGCCGGAGATCGCTTCCGACGAGATGAAGGAGTTCGTCGCCCGCTACACCAAGATGTTCGGCGAGTATAACGACGAGTCCAATACCAAGGTCTACGCTTTGGAGTACATCATCGAGACGATGAA
The DNA here is from genome assembly GCF_003997575.1 of Mesorhizobium sp. M1A.F.Ca.IN.022.07.1.1. Lineage (NCBI taxonomy): Bacteria > Pseudomonadati > Pseudomonadota > Alphaproteobacteria > Hyphomicrobiales > Phyllobacteriaceae > Mesorhizobium > Mesorhizobium sp. M1A.F.Ca.IN.022.07.1.1. The sequence continues at coordinate 3,949 of NZ_RZST01000323.1, read as the reverse complement.
GGCCAATCCGGCCGCTATCAACAATGTCGACGAATTCAAGAAGACCATGGACACCTTCTCGGCGCCCAACCCCTTTCTCAAGGGCGACGCCAAGCTGAGCTATGTCGGCGCGACCTCCTTCGGCCAGAAGCGTCAGCTAGCCGTGCCGATGGTGGTCAACGAATACAAGGACGGCGCTTTCCAGACCCTGTTCGTCGGCTCCGTCGACTAGGTTTGGGTTCCTAAGGTTACTTCCTCCCGAATGCCGGGGGTCCGGGCGATGCTCGGACCCCGCGGAAGATCGAAGGATCCATGGAACAGGTCATCGCCAACGGATTGTATCTCGGCGCCCAGTACGCGCTGATCGCGCTCGGGCTAACCCTGATCTTCGCCCTGATGAACGTGCTGAATTTCGCCCACGGGCAGATGTACGTTCTGGGCGGGTTCATCACCTATACCGTCTACGGCCAACTCGGCCTGCCTTTCGTGGTGGCGCTGCTGGCCTCCGGCGTGACGCTCGCCGTCATCGGCGCGCTGATGGAGAAATTCCTCTTTCGAACGGTTATCCGCCGCAGTCACCGCGAGGAGAGCACCATGCTGCTCGCCGCCGCGACGGCCTTCTTCTTCGACGCCGTCATCCTGCTCATGTTCGGTGAGAAGCAGCGCGGCGTTCCCAAGATCGTCAAAGGCGTCTTCAACGAGGCCGGCATCATCATGCCTTATGACCGCCTGGTTGTCGGCGCTCTGGCCATCGTCTTCATCGCCGCCTTTGTCCTTTACATGCAGTACAGCCGGGTCGGCCGCGCCATGCGCGCGCTCGCTCAGGACCGTGTCGCGGCCCAGCTGATGGGTGTCAGGGTCGACCGCTATTCCATGATCGGCTTCGCGCTCGGTGCCATGCTGGCGGGCGTTGTCGGCGGCCTGCTGGTCACCATCACCGGCGTCAATTCCGGCATTGGCGGCCCGATCTCGATCAAGGCCTTCCTGATGGTGATGATCGGCGGCGCCGGCGTCGTCGGCGGCGCGATCGCCGGCGGCTTCATCCTCGGCATGATGGAATCGGTTGGCCTCACCGCGCTGCGCGAATATGGCGACGTCACCTATCTCGTCATCTTCGCCGCCCTGATGGTGTTTCTGTCGATCCGCCCCAACGGGCTGATGGGCAAGCCGTGGGGTTGATCGCGCCATGACCCGCAATCGCAACATGAAGATCGCTTCGGTCGCAGCCTTCCTGGCGATCGTCTTCATCGCCGTGCCGGCCGCGATCTCGGCCAGCGGCCGCATCGACCTCTACTACACGCTGACTTCGGTGGCGCTGCTCAGCATCGCCAGCGCCGGCGTGTGGCTCACCTTCTACATCGGCCGCATCAATATCGGCCAGGGCGCCTATGCGCTGATGGGCGGCTATGTCTCGGCCATACTGGTGATGAACCACGGCTGGTCGTTCTGGCTGACGCTGCCTGTCGCCGGTCTCTTCTGCGCCGCCGCGAGCGTGCTGATCGGTCTGCCGATCCTGCGGTTGCGCGGCGTCTATTTCGCCATGGTGACGCTGGTTCTGACCGAGGTCGTGCGGCTCTTGGCGCTGGCGCTGCCGATCACCAACGGCGCCAAGGGCATCGTCAGCATCCCGCTGCCCGGCGCGCTCTCGGTCTTCGGGCTGACCATCATCCCGGACTTCGCCACGCTGCAGAATTCGCGGCTCGCGTTCTACCTGCTGGCGGTCACGCTGATGGTGGGCTGCTTCGCGGTGATGTATCGGCTGGTCAACTCGCGCATCGGCAAGCTCTGCCAGTCGCTGCAGCAGAACGAGGAACTCGCCTCCTCGATCGGCGTCAACATCGCCTATCTGCGCGTCATCGCCTATGCGGTGTCCTCCTTCTTCGGCGGTCTCGCCGGCGCCATCTTCGCCGCCATCTCGCAGTCGATCTATCCGTCGAGCTTCACGGTCACCGATTCCGTCAACTTCATGCTGAACTGCTTCCTCGGCGGCCTCGGCTACGTGTTCGGTCCGATGCTCGGCACGCTGGTGCTCTATTTCGGCTGGGACCTCTTGTTCCAGACCGGCCAATTCCAGCTCCTGATCTATTCCGGCCTGATGATCGTTTTGATGCTGGTGCTGCCCAACGGCCTGCTCAGCCTCACGGTTCCGACCCGGAAGAAGGCTTGAGCCATGGCCGAAATGCTCGAAGTTTCCGGCATCACCAAGCGCTTCGGCGGTCTCGTCGCGGTCAACAACGTCTCCTTCTCGGTGCGCGAGAAGGAGATTCTCTCGGTCATTGGTCCGAACGGCGCCGGCAAATCGACGCTGTTCAAGCTGATCTCGTCGTTCCTCAGGCCAACGTCCGGCGAGGTCCGCCTGAAGGGTGAACGCATCTCCGGCATGGCGCCGCATATCGCCGCGCGCAAGGGCGTCGTGCGCACCTTCCAGGAAACGACGATCTTCAAGAACATGAGCGTGCGCGACAACGTCATCATCGCGCATCATCTGCGCTCGAAGGCGAGCCTCGTCGGTTTCTTTCTCGGCACCGGCACGGCCAAGGCAGACGAAGCGGCTTTCGGCCAGTCCGCCGACGAGATCCTGGGGCTGCTCGGCCTGGCTTCGCTTGCCAGTGAGATCGCCCGCAACCTGCCACATGGCCATTTGCGGGCGCTGGGCATCGCCATCGGCCTTGCCACCGATCCCTCGATCCTGCTGCTCGACGAGCCCTTTGCCGGCATGAATCACGAGGAGACGATGCGCATGGTGGCGATGGTGCGGCGCCTGCGCGATCTCGGCCTCACCATCCTGCTCGTCGAGCACGACATGCCGGCCGTGATGAAGATCTCGGACCGTATCGTGGTGCTCAATTTCGGGCAGAAGATCGCCGAGGGAACACCGTCGGAAATCCAGGCCAACGAGAAGGTCATCGAAGCCTATCTCGGCAGCGAAGACGAGGCGATCGGGCTATGAACCAGATCCTGAACTTCGCCGGCGTCGAACTCTATTACGATCACGTCTATGCGCTGAAGGGCGTCTCGCTCGAGGTCAATGAGGGTGAGACCGTCGCGCTGATCGGCGCCAACGGCGCCGGCAAGTCGTCGATCCTGCGCGCCATCACCGGGCTCAACCGGATTAGGTCCGGCGAGATCCACTACAGCGGCAAGCGCATCGACGGCGCCGCTCCAGACGAGATCGTCAAGATGGGCATCGCCATGGTGCCGGAAGGGCGCCGCGTCTTTCCCTATATGACGGTCAGGGACAACCTTTTGATGGGCGCCTTCACGCGCTCGAGCAAGGCCGAGATCGCGGCGACCTTGGAGATGGTGCTGGGGCGCTTTCCCCGGCTGAAGGAGCGCTTCTCCCAAGCTGCCGGCACGATGAGCGGCGGCGAACAGCAGATGCTGGTCATCGGCCGCGCGCTGATGGCCAAGCCGAAGCTTTTGCTGCTCGACGAGCCGTCGCTCGGAGTCGCGCCAAAACTTGTCCAGGACATCGCCCGCTCGATTGTCGCCATCAACCGCGACGAGAAGGTCAGCGTTCTGTTGGTCGAGCAGAATTCCCGCATGGCGCTTCGCATTTCGCAGCGCGCCTATGCGCTGACCACCGGCAGCGTCGCCCTGAGCGGCAACTCCGCCGAATTGCTGAGCGACGACCGGGTCAAACGTCTTTATCTCGGCGGCGAGATCTGAGGCTGATTTTAATGCGCATACTCGTCATCAACCCCAACACGACCGCGTCGATGACCGGCAAGATCGGCAAGGCGGCGACAAGCGTCGCCTCATCAGGAACCGAAATCGTCGCTGTCAATCCGGCCGATGGTCCGCCGAGCATCGAGGGCTATTTCGACGAGGTGTTCGCCGTACCGGGCATCATCGCCGAGATGAGCAAGGCGCCGGCGGCGGATGCCTATGTGATCGCCTGCTTCGACGATACCGGGCTCGACGCCGCGCGCTGCGCGACCGAAGCGCCGGTCATCGGCATCGGCGAGGC
>NZ_RZST01000322.1:0-6711 GCF_003997575.1 Mesorhizobium sp. M1A.F.Ca.IN.022.07.1.1 | reverse complement strand
GCGCTGCGCCGCAAGCGCTCGGCCGGCTGGCTCTTCGGCGAGGAGACGCCGCGCGCCATCGGCTTCGGCGCGTTGCTGCTGGAATGGGGCCAGACGGCGCGGTCGCTGAATGACGCTCTCGACGGCGACAAATTCGCGCCGCCGCTGCTCAGCGCCGCCGAACTGAAAGCGGCAGCCTCCGGCAGGCTCGCCGATGCGCCGGATGCCGTGCGGGCCGATGTTCCGGACTGGTGCGCGCCGCTTCTCGAGCACGCCTATGGCGATGACTGGGTCGAAGAGGGCGCGGCTCTCGCGATGCGCCCGCCGCTGGACCTCAGGGTCAATGCGCTGCAGGCAGACCGCGGCAAGGTGCTGGCGGAACTCCAGGGCACCGGTGCAGCACCTGCCGCAATCGCGCCGCACGGCATTCGCATCCCGCCGATCAATGGCGACGGCAGGCATCCGAACGTCCAGGCCGAGCCCGCCTTCCAGAAAGGCTGGTTCGAGGTGCAGGACGAGGGCTCGCAGCTTGCAGCAGCGCTCGCCGGCGCCGAGCCAGGCATGCAGGTGCTCGACTATTGCGCGGGCTCTTGGGGCAAGACCCTGGCGCTTTCGGCCTCGATGGACAATCGCGGCCAGGTCTTCGCCCATGATGCGGAAAAGGTCCGGCTGGCGCCGATCTTCGAGCGCATCCGCCGCGCGCACAGCCGCAACATCCAGGTCGTCAGCAAGCCTGCGGAACTCGCGCCGCTCACCGGTCACATGGACCTCGTGCTGATCGATGCGCCCTGCACCGGCAGCGGCACCTGGCGGCGGCGCCCGGACGCCAAGTGGCGGCTGACGGACAGACAGCTCGATGCCCGCAAAGGTGAGCAGCAGGCGATCCTCGACATGGCGCAGGCTTTCGTGAAGCCCGGCGGGCTGCTCGTCTACATCACCTGCTCGGTGTTCGATGCCGAAAACGGCGAGCAGGTCGCCGCCTTCCGCGAGCGCCACGGCGATTTTGCGCCGGTCGACCACCGCCAGCTCTGGGACGGCCGTTTCCCCGGCCACGAGGGCGCTGCGCGTATTGGCGAAGCCGGTGGCATCTCACTGTCGCCGGCGCTCAGTGGCACTGACGGGTTCTATTTCCACGCCCTGCGCAGGGCCGCATGAGGGCGGCCGGCATTTGCTGCGCTGCAACATAAGCGATTGCCTGTCCTGCCTGCCTCTGCAATAAGCTTCGCCAGCAAAAATGAGGCGAAGGCCATGGCAGCCAAAATCGTACCCGTTCCCGATTATGAGGATCGCGTCAGGACTTCCTTTGCCCGCCAGAAGGCCATGGCCACCATCGGTGCGGAGCTGACGCTGGTCACGCCCGGCATCATCGAGATCGAGATGCCCTATGCCCCTTCGCTCACCCAGCAGCACGGCTTCTTGCATGCCGGCGTCATCTCGACCGCGCTGGACTCGGCCTGCGGCTATGCCGCCTTCTCGTTGATGCCGCAGAATTCCAGCGTGCTGACCATCGAATTCAAGGTCAACCTGCTCGCACCGGGGAAGGGCGAGCGCTTCCTGTTCCGCGGCTCGGTGACCAAGCCAGGCCGCACCATCATTGTTGCCGACGGCCAGGCCTATGCTTTCGCCGCCGATGGCGAGGCCAAGCTGATCGCCACCATGACCGGCACAATGATGACGGTGGTTGGCCGCGACGGCATCGAGGGGTGATCCATGGCCAGCGTTGCGCGGTTAGGGGAAAAATCCGTCCTCTTCGTCATGGCGGCCGAGGCCGAATACGGTCCGCATCTCAAAAAGCGGTTCACGCCGCTGATGACCGGCGTCGGCCCGGTCGAGGCCGCCGTGCGCCTCGGCGCCGAGCTCGCCACGTTGAAGGCCGAGAATGCGCTGCCGGATCTCGTCGTGTCGCTAGGCTCCGCGGGAAGCCGAACGCTCGAACAGACCGAAATCTACCAGGCCGTGTCGGTGAGTTACCGCGACATCGACGCTTCGCCGCTCGGCTTCGCGAAGGGCGCGACGCCGTTCCTCGACCTGCCCGTGACGGTGCCGCTGCCCTTCGTCATTCCCGGCATCAGGACCGCGACGCTGTCGACCGGAGGCGCCATCGTCACCGGGGCCGCCTATGACGCGATCGACGCCGACATGGTCGACATGGAGACCTTCGCCTGCCTGCGCGCCTGCCAGCTGTTCGGCGTGCCGCTGATCGGCCTGCGCGGTATTTCCGACGGCGCGGTCGATCTCAGGCATGTCGGCGACTGGACCGAGTATCTGCACGTCATCGACGAGAAGCTGGCGGCGGCGATAGGTCTGCTAGAGCAGGCGATTGCGTCCGGCGCGATCGGCCTTACTTAATGCATGTCGCCCAAAAGTGCGCAGCGGTTTTGGGAGAACGACATGCATCAGATGAAACTTGAAGCTCGTCGCCTGGGCCCGTTCGACGCGACGCGCTTTAGGCGTTTTGGCAAGGACCGAACGCCGCAACGCGCACCATTGCGCCGAATCGGTTCTTTCTTTAAAGGCTCGCCATGACGACACATCCCGACACCGTTCTCATCATCGACTTCGGCAGCCAGGTCACGCAGCTGATCGCGCGGCGCGTGCGCGAGGCCGGGGTCTACTGCGAGATCGTTCCGTTCCAGTCAGCCGCGGAGGGCTTCCGCCGCATCCGGCCGAAGGCCGTCATCCTGTCGGGCAGTCCGCACTCGACCGTCGACATCGGCTCGCCCCGCGCGCCCGACGAGGTCTTTTCGTCCGGCATTCCGGTGCTCGGCATCTGCTATGGCGAGCAGACGATGTGCGCTCAGCTCGGCGGCAAGGTCGAGGCCGGCCATCACCGCGAGTTCGGCCGGGCCTTCCTGGAGATCGAGGACGACTGCGCGCTGTTCGACGGTGTCTGGGCCAGGGGCACGCGTCATCAGGTCTGGATGAGCCACGGCGATCGCGTCACCGCCATTCCGGAAGGATTCAAGATCGTCGGCACATCCACCGGCGCGCCCTTCGCAGCGATTGCCGACGAGGCACGGAAGTTTTACGCGGTGCAGTTCCATCCCGAGGTCGTCCATACCCCGGACGGCGCGAGGCTGCTGAGCAACTTCGTCCACCATATCGCCGGCCTCAGCACGGGCTGGACCATGGCTGCCTATCGCGAGCAGGCGGTCGAGGCGATCCGCAAGCAGGTCGGCAAGGGCAAGGTGATCTGCGCGCTATCAGGCGGCGTCGATTCCTCGGTCGCTGCGCTCCTGATCCACGAGGCGGTCGGCGATCAGTTGACCTGCATCCTCGTCGACCACGGCCTGATGCGGAAGGACGAGGCGAAAAGCGTGGTGGAGATGTTCCGCCAGCATTACAACCTGCCGCTGATCCTGGTCGACGCTTCCGACCGCTTCATTTCGGCGCTGGAAGGCGAGAGCGATCCGGAAAAGAAGCGCAAGACCATCGGCCGCCTGTTCATAGAGGTGTTCGAGGAAGAGGCGAAGAAACTTGGCGGCGCCGACTTCCTGGCGCAGGGCACGCTCTATCCCGACGTCATCGAAAGCGTCTCCTTCTCCGGCGGCCCGTCGGTGACGATCAAGTCGCATCACAATGTCGGCGGCCTGCCCGAACGCATGAACATGAAGCTGGTCGAGCCGCTGCGCGAGTTGTTCAAGGACGAGGTGAGGGCGCTGGGCCGAGAGCTCGGCTTGCCCGAAAGCTTCATCGGCCGCCATCCGTTCCCGGGTCCTGGCCTTGCCATACGCTGCCCGGGCGGCATCACCCGCGAGAAGCTGGAGATCCTGCGCGAGGCCGACGCCATCTACCTCGACGAGATCCGCAAGGCCGGCCTCTACGATGCCATCTGGCAGGCCTTCGCCGTGCTCTTGCCGGTGCAGACCGTCGGCGTGATGGGCGACGGCCGCACCTACGAATTCGTCTGCGCGCTGCGCGCTGTGACCTCGGTCGACGGCATGACGGCCGATTTCTACCACTACGACATGAACTTCCTGGGCGCCGCCGCCACCCGCATCATCAACGAGGTGAAAGGCATCAATCGCGTCGTTTACGACGTTACGTCGAAGCCCCCGGGCACCATCGAGTGGGAATAAAGGTGCATCATTAGCTAGCTTTCGGTAAGTATCGATCAGAGTTGTATAAGCCTCTGAAATAAGTGTGTTTTCCTTACTGCATCTATCGCCATCTATCGCCTGGAAGCGGAATCATTTGGCGGTAAATTTGACGGCATGCGTTTCAGCGTTCTCTTTCCTGCCATGCAATACCGTCGTCCCGCCGATTGCAAGCGCACTCACTTCTTGCCCATCAAAGCATTGAAATACAATGATCGTTCCTAACAGTTGACGGTAAAATTAATGACGGTAAAATTGGCGGCCGAGAAACCCAAGTTGTGATCCGATCCTCTGTCATTATGTTAACAGATATTGCCCTTAAGCGGCTGAAACCGAAAGACAAAATGTACAAAGTTGCCGACCGTGACGGTATGTACGCTGCGGTGTCTCCGACTGGGCAGATTGCGTTTCGGTACGACTACCGGACCAATGGTCGGAGAGAGACTGTGACGCTGGGCCGATATGGGAACGGAGGTCTCACGCTGGCAGAGGCACGCGACCGCTGCCTTGCCGCGCGAAAAATGGTGGCAGCCGGAAAGTCGCCGGCGCAAGAAAAGCAGCGCGAGAAGCGTCGCCTGTCAGGCACGGCGAGCTTCGGGGATCAAGGCAAGCGCTGGTTAAAGGAAGCGAAGATGGCGGATAGCACCCGCTCGATGCGCAAGGCTATTTTCGATCGCGACATTTTGCCGATTTGGGAAAAAAGACTCCTAACCGAAATAACACCTGACGACTTGCGGGCGCTCTGCGCAAAGGTGAGGGATCGTGGTGCGCCGGCAACCGCCGTCCATATCCGCGATGTCGTGAAGCAGATCTATAGCTACGCCATTCTGCACGGCGAGAAGATCGCCAACCCTGCGGACGAGGTGGGACCAGCCTCAATTGCCACGTTCGAGGCGAAAGACCGCGCTCTGTCGCCTGCAGAAATCCGGATAATGCTGAAAGAGTTGGAAAACGTGCCGACGCTGCCGACGATTCGGGTCGGCCTAAAGTTCATCCTGCTCACGATGGTCCGAAAGAGTGAACTACTCGAGGCGACTTGGGACGAGGTCGATTTCGAGAACGCCGTCTGGAGCATCCCAAAAGAGCGAATGAAGCGGAAGAAGCCGCATAACGTCTACCTGTCACAGCAATCCCTCGATATCATGATCGCGCTCAAGACTTGTGCGGCGAACTCCCGATATGTGCTGCCGTCCCGCTACGATGCCGATGAGCCCATGTCGCGCGCGACGTTCAATCGGGTAACCGCGGCGATTGTCGAGCGGGCAAAGCAGCAAGACTTTCCGCTCGCGCCTTTCACAGTGCACGACCTTCGGCGCACCGGCTCAACACTCCTGAACGAGATCGGATTTAATCGCGACTGGATTGAGAAATGCCTTGCCCACGACGACAGGCGGTCCTCTCGAGGTGTCTACAACAGAGCTGAATATGAGCCGCAGCGTCGTCATATGCTGCAGGAATGGGCGGACATGGTCGATGCGTGGGCGGCAGGCAAAAAGCACACGCCCAGACTCCAGCCGCCTGCAGAGGCAGCGGTTATCCTTGATCCGATTTGACGGGTCTTGCCTTTCGTAGTCTTACGTCAGGCGCAGGCTTGGTCTTGATTTTTCCGACAGATGACGCATTCCGCCGCTCCTCGATCCACGCTTCGACTTCTGCCAAGTCCCAAACAACACAGCGGGCGGTGAGATTGAAGCGTCGTGGGAACTCGCCACGCTGTTCCATCTCATAGACGGTCGTATCAGACAGGGGAACGATTTCTCGCAGCTGCGACCGGCGAACAGTTCGCACTACTCGACGCGACGCGATGTGTGGTAGAACCAGAAGTGGATCCGGCTGCCCAATTTCGATGCCCTTGAATTTATCGACCTCGGAAGACTGCTGCCGTTTGACCATTTGCGTGACCGGGATGGATTGCCTTACTGGCCAACAATCGCGCAACTTTTCGAGGTTTCGTACAGCCCTCAATTGCGACCACGTATCCTCGCCTACTGACGTGAAGACTCAAGGGCATTTCACTGCGGATTATGTCAGGACCGCACCACCAATGGGATCCATCGAGCAGGCGCTGCATAAGGTCCGACAGGCGATCCTTGCTGCAGGCTTCTCGATGCTCGAATATCTCAAGCTGCGCGCTGACAATGACCTTGCGCCAATTGACGCGTTAATCGGCCGGCGCGGCTAGATCGCGGCGGAGGCGAAGCGCCGCGAGATCACGCTCACAGCCGAGGACGCGAAGCGCCGCCGGCTTCGCAGTTACGCCGTCGCCGATCTCACCAATCATGAGAGATTGCCGACATGGACAGCGAGACTTGGTCTTTGGTTAAACGGCAGCAGGCTCGGCGGTCGCAACGGCTACCTTGTCAAATACTGTGATGAGAAACGTTGCATCGCCAACATCTTCATCGAAGATGTGCTCGCATATTTCGAATTCCTGCGTGCCTTAGCGTGGCTGATCACGGAGGACGGCAGAACAGCCGATGCCGACCGACAAAAGGTGAAAGGCAATGAAGGCGAGCATAGTTCCTGCTCCGCTTGGTTGTTTGCGGAACCGGACCGAGTGTTGGAAAATGAAAGTTGGGGACAGTGCTCTCCGGCAGTTGATTGCAGACGCATCACAATGCGTATTACTCCGACT
>NZ_RZST01000321.1:0-6726 GCF_003997575.1 Mesorhizobium sp. M1A.F.Ca.IN.022.07.1.1 | reverse complement strand
GATTGAGAGTGCCGGCCTGAACCCGCTCGCCCGAGCCCACGGTCCTCGGCTTGCTCTCCCCGGAAACCAGCGCGCAGTCGAGGTCCGAGGTGCCGCGCAGAACCATGCCGTCGACAGGGATGCGTTCGCCCGCGGCGATGAGCAGATGCATGCCCGGCTCGATCTCGCCGACCGGCAGATAATCGCGCGTGGCGTCATCGCGCAGGACGATGGCGCCGCGCGCGGCCAGCCGGGACAGGCCATCCACGGCAGTGCGTGCCCGTTCGCGCATCACGTGGTCCAGCGTGCGGCCGATCAATAGGAAGAACAGCAGCGAAACGGATGCGTCGAAATAGGCGTGATCTCCGTGGTTGATGGTTTCGTAGAGGCTCATTGCATAAGCCAGCGAGATTCCGACCGCGATCGGCACGTCCATGTTCATGCGGCCGTGGCGCAATGCATTCCAGGCGGAACGGAAGTAGATGCCGCCGGCGAAAGCGAGGGCGGGAATTGCGATCAGCGCCGACACCCAATGAAACAGGTCGCGCGTTGCGCCTTCGGCCCCCGACCAGACCGAGACCGACAGCAGCATGATGTTGCCCGTGGCAAATCCGGAGACGGCGACAGCCCGGATCAGTTGCGACAAGGTCTTGTCCTTCGTGCCGGTCTGCGGGTCGAAGAGGTGCGCCTGGTAGCCGAGGCGCGCCAGCGTTGCGAAGAAAGGCGGAACTTCGGCGCCGCGCCAGCGGATCGACACGCGTCTGGTCGACAGGTTGACGCGAGCGCCTTCGACATGTTCCAGCTTTGCCAAGGCAGTCTCGATTGTCTGTATGCAAAGGGCGCAATGGACCGCCGGCACGGAGAGATCCGTCTGGCAAAGGTTGTCGCCCAGGAACCGGCTTGCCAGCCGGATCTCGGCGCTGGATGGCAGCACCGAGGCGGCGTCGCCGAAATCGAGGGCCATTTCGGCACCCGGCGCGCAACAGCTCATCTTAGCGCTCCCTTCGAAACGATGATGCGGCGGACGTCGCGATAGGGCTCGACAAGGCCGGCCTCGGCCTCGATCTCGACGATCCAGACGCCATCCTTGGGCGTGTGCCGCGCGGCATATTCCGCTGTCTTCGCGGGACCGCCTGCGGACGATGCGGTGAGCGTGACGGCCTGGTCCTCAGCCTCATACGCCGGATGGCGAAACAGCACCCTGACGCGGTGCAGCGGCACCGGCTTTCCGTGCCCATCGACAAGACTGTAGCGGACGTCGCCCCCGGCTATCGTCAAGCTGCCTTTCCAGCCAAGCGCGGCCGGGGCTCGTCCTTCCCAGGCCCTGCCGTTGAACTGCTGGCTGGCGACATAGGTGTTCTCCACGACCAGACCGGTCCAACTCCTGTGGGCGAACGTTGCCATGGTCAGGTTCACGCCGATCACGACCGCGAAGAAGGCGAGAATGGAGATCAGCATGTGCCTGCCGGTGAATTCGCGCGGCTTTTGCGTATCGATGCTCATTGGCCCTTCTCCGGCGCGTTGAAGCTGGCGGTGTATTCGGCGGATTCGGCGCTTGCCTTGTCCTCGATGCGGAACTCGAAGTTCTGCACCGGCTCCTTGATCAGCTTGGCCGGCCGGCGGACGAAAACCTTGAGCATCTTGAGCCGATCGGGTTCGACCGGAATGGCAAAGCTGCGGCTCGCGGGCTGGTCTATGCCGACGACGCTCATGTCGCCGCCGTCGAGCCCCTGCAGGGTGACTTCGATCGTCCTCGGCTCGGGGATCATGTTGAGCAGCTTGACGGTGTAGCCGTTGCGGATCGAGCCATCCGAAAGCGTGACGAACTGCGGATTTCGGTCGTGCAGAACGTTCAGCTCCAGCCGCTCGCGCGTCAGCAGCGAGTAGACCAGGACCAGGCCGATCGCGGACCATGCACCGAGATAGATGAAGGTGCGCAACCGGAAGATCTTGCCCAGATGGAAATGCGCCAAGCCGTCGACAAAGTCGCCGCTGGCGGTCCTGACGAGCGCCGGGTTGACCGGGCTGCTGCCGCCGGCCGTAGCCACCGCCATGTTGGCATTGTAGTCCGCCAGCGTCGCGTAGGAGATCAGCCCGCGCTCGCGACCGAGCTTGTCCATGACGCCGTCGCAGGCGTCGATGCAGAGCGCGCAGGTGATGCACTCGAGCTGCTGGCCGTCGCGGATGTCGATGCCCATCGGGCAGACGGCGACGCAGGCGTTGCAGTCGACGCAATCGCCGACCGGCTGGCCGGCGGCCACGACCTTCTTGGCATGGCGCGAACGCGGTTCGCCGCGCCAGTCGTTATAGGTCACGGTCAACGAGTTTTCGTCGAGCATGGCGGCCTGAATGCGCGGCCACGGGCACATATAGGTGCAGACCTGCTCGCGCATCAGTCCGCCGAAAACGTAGGTGGTGGCGGTCAAGACGGCGATCGTGACATAAGCGACAGGCGCGGCCGTGCCGCTGAAGAGTTCGCCGAGCAGTTTCGGCGCATCGGCGAAGTAAAAGATCCAGGCGCCGCCGGTGGCGGCTCCGATGATCAGCCAGATGGCATGCTTGATCGTACGCAGGACGAGCTTGCGAGCCGTCCATGGCGTGGCGTCCAGCTTGATGCGGGCATTGCGGTCGCCCTCGATCGCGCGTTCCACCACAAGGAACAAGTCCACCCAGACGGTCTGCGGGCAGGCATAGCCGCACCAGGCCCGTCCGACGGTCGATGTCACGAGGAAGAGGCCGACGCCTGCCATCATGAGAAGGCCAGCGACGTAGTAGAATTCCTGCGGCCAGATCTCGATGAAGAAGAAATAGAAGCGCCGGTTCGCCAGGTCGATGAGAACGGCCTGGTCGGGCGCGAAGGCGCCGCGGTCCCATCGCAACCAGGGCGTCAGGTAGTAGATGCCGAGCGTGATCGCCATCACCAGCCATTTGAACTGGCGGAAACGACCGGAGGCGCGTTTCGGGAAGATCTTCTTGCGCGCGGCATAGAGCGGCTGTCGCGTCTTTGCGGAGTTGACCGCTTCGGCCTCGAGCCGTTCTACCTGCGTCTGATCAAGCACATGCATCTCCAACGCGGCGCAGGGACGGGTGCCGCCTTCGTCGATCAGTCTTGCCGCATGGCCCGCTGCAGCGCGTTGATGCAGGTCAAGAATCTGCCGATCGAAGATGAGTCGAGGCCCGGCAGGGCCGGGCCTCGTCGCTTGCACGGCCAAGGGCCGAGAATAGGCCCCGCTTCCTATTCCCCGCCGCCAAGCGAATGGACATAGACCGCCAATTCCTTGACCGTCGTCTCGCCGAGTCGCCCGGCCCAGGCAGGCATGACGCCGTGTTTGGGAGCGCGGACCTGAGCCGCAATGTGGCTCTCTCCGGACCCGTAGAACCAGATCGCGTCGGTCAGATCGGGCGCGCCGAATTCCTTGTTGCCCTTCGCATTTTCGCCATGACAGGCCACGCAGTTTTCCTTGAAGACCTTGGCGCCCGGCTCGACCAGGCTTGCGTCCTGAACCTGTCCCGACAAGCTCGCCACATAGGCGCTGACCTGCCTGATCTGATCCGCCGTGACGACATCACCGAAGGCCGGCATTTCGGACTGCCGGGTATCGGGGTCGGAGGCGAAACGGATGCCGTGCATGATGGTCTGCTGAATCTGCTCTGCTGTGCCGCCCCACAGCCATTCGTCGTCATTGAGATTCGGGAAGCCCTGGGACCCCTGGGCGCCAGAGCCGTGGCACTGGACGCAATTGACCTTGAACGCGGCGCCGCCGGCTGCGACCGCGAATTCGCGCAAGGCATCGTCGCCGGCAATCTCGGAAACGGTCTTCGCTTCTATCGCGGCGACATATTTCGCCTTGGCGGCTTCCGCAGCGGCCATTTCGTTCTTCACGTCGTTGCGGCTCGAAAAACCCAGCACCCCTCGAGTGGCGGAACTGATCATGGGCCAGGCCGGGTATGCAATCGTGTAGGCGGCTGCCCAGGCGATGGTGATGTAGAAGCAGATCACCCACCACCGCGGCAGCGGATTGTTGAGCTCCCTGATGCCATCCCACTCGTGACCGGTCGTCGGAATGCCCGAGACGTCGTCGATATGCTCGTTGCTCATGATCAGTCGTCCTTGAGTGGAATGCGTGCGGCCTCGTCTGCGTTCAGCCTGCTGCCCGGACGGAGCGCGAAGGCGACGCAGCCGACGAAGAACAGCGCCATGGCGAGCAGGCCCCAACTGTAGGCGAACTCCCGCATCAGGTTGTAATCCATGGATCCCTCCTCAGCGGTAGCCAGCGGCTTCGTCGTAGGTCTTGAAGTCGACAAGGGTGCCGAGCATCTGCAGGTAGGCGACCAAGGCGTCCATTTCCGTGACCTGCTGCGGATTGCCGTCGAAGTCGCCGATCTTGGCTTTCGGATAGCGCGCCTCTAAGCCCGCAGTGTCGGCATCGGGATCGGCCTGTGTCATCAGGTCGGCATTGGCGTTGGCGATCATGTCGTCGGAGTAGGGAACGCCGACGCGCCGGTTCGCGACCAGATGCGTGGAGAAGTCCTTCACCTCGATCGGGGTGTCCTTCAGGAAGGCATAAGCGGGCATGATCGATTCCGGCACCACCGAACGCGGGTCGGCAAGGTGCTGCACATGCCAGCTGTTGGAATAGCGGTCGCCGACGCGCGCCAAGTCGGGTCCGGTGCGTTTCGATCCCCACTGGAAGGGGTGGTCGTACATCGACTCGGCCGCGAGGCTGTAGTGACCGTAGCGCTCGACCTCGTCCCGGAAGGGGCGGATCATCTGGCTGTGACAGAGATAGCAACCCTCGCGGACATAGATGTCGCGGCCGGCAAGCTCGAGCGGCGAATAGGGTCGCATGCCCTCGACCTTCTCGATCGTGTTGTCGAGGTAGAAGAGAGGCGCGATCTCGACGATGCCGCCGATGGTCACGACCAGAAGGGACCCGACGAGAAGAAGCGTGGCGTTCCTCTCGATCAGCGCGTGTTTGTCCATCAAGCGCATGTCTGGCTCCTTATTCGGCAGGCTGGAGGGCGGGCGCGGAGCCCGGCAGGGTTTGCTCCTCGCGCTGGTAGCCGAGGATGGTCATGGCGATATTCCATGCCATGATCAGGGCGCCGGCGAGGTACATGGCGCCGCCCGCGGCGCGCATGACGTAGTACGGGTGCATTGCGGCGACGGTCTCTGCGAAGGAGTAGACGAGGAAACCCTGCTCGTCGTACTCGCGCCACATCAGGCCCTGCATGATCCCCGAGACCCACATCACGGCGGCGTAGGCGACGATCCCGAGCGTCGCCAGCCAGAAGTGCCAGGTCACCAGCCGCATCGAATAGAGCCGCTGACGGTTCCACAGCTTCGGCACCATGTAGTAGATGGCGCCGAACGAGATCAGGCCGACCCAGCCAAGCGCGCCCGAATGGACGTGGCCGATCGTCCAGTCCGTGTAGTGGGACAGCGAGTTGACCGCCTTGATTGACATCATCGGACCTTCGAAGGTGGACATGCCGTAGAAGGCGATGGCCGCGACCATCATGCGGATGATCGGATCGGTTCGGATCTTGTCCCATGCCCCGGAGAGGGTCATCAGGCCGTTGATCATGCCGCCCCATGAGGGCATCCACAGCATGATCGAGAACACCATGCCGAGCGTCTGGGCCCAGTCGGGCAGGGCGGTGTAGTGAAGGTGATGCGGGCCCGCCCAGATGTACAGGAAGATCAGTGCCCAGAAGTGGATGATCGAAAGACGGTAGGAATAGACCGGCCGGTTCACCTGCTTCGGCACGAAATAGTACATCATGCCGAGGAACCCGGCGGTGAGGAAGAAGCCGACGGCGTTGTGACCGTACCACCACTGCGTCAGCGCATCCTGGACGCCGGAGAAGGCCGAATAGCTCTTCGATCCCAGGAATGAGGCCGGCATCGAAAGATTGTTGACGACGTGCAGCATCGCGATGGTGACGATGAAGGACAGGTAGAACCAGTTCGCGACGTAGATATGCGGCTCCTTGCGCTTCAAAATGGTGCCGAGGAAGAGCAGGAGATAGGCGACCCACACGATGGTCAGCCAGAGGTCGACATACCATTCAGGCTCGGCATATTCGCGGGATTCGGTGATGCCGAGCAGATAGCCGGTCGCAGCCATGACGATGAACAGCTGGTAGCCCCAGAAGACGAACCAGGCCAGATCGCCCCCGAACAATCGGGCGCGGCAAGTGCGCTGCACCACGTAGAGCGAAGTGCACAGAAGCGCGTTGCCGCCGAACGCAAAGACGACACCCGATGTGTGAACGGGGCGCAGGCGGCCGAAATTAAACCAGGGCGCGACGTTGAGGTCGGGATAGGCGAGCTGAAGCGCGATAATCACGCCGACCAACATGCCGACGACGCCCCAGAACATGGTTGCGATGGCGCCGTAGCGGACCGGACCATCCATGTAAGCCTCGGGGTCAACCGGCGTCGCCGGCTTGAAATCCGTGTGGCGCAACAAGATCACAGTGAAGCCAGCGACAATGAAGAACAAAACCCACATGTGCTGACGAAAAGGTTCGTCCACGCCGAAGCCGGCGGCGACAAGCGCCGCAAAAGCAAAAAGGCTCAGAAGAACGATCTCCGTGCCAAATCTCATCGCAAGTCCCCGATCTCGAATTCCGGCGGATGCCGACGCCCGTAATTCCGCAATCGGAGACCGTCGGCCTTGATTTAAGTCAAAGCCCTGTCGTTTCGGTTTGGGCAGCCTCGAGCCCGGTTCGATCAGGAGG
>NZ_RZST01000320.1:0-6782 GCF_003997575.1 Mesorhizobium sp. M1A.F.Ca.IN.022.07.1.1 | reverse complement strand
GATCCAGGGATCCGGCGCGTGACCGGCAGACCGATCTCCAGCGGCTCGACCGTCTGGCGAAGCTGTTCGACCAGATCTCCGCCGAGATCGAAGCGGAAAAGACCGGGCTGGAGAACCGCTATCGGTCGACGGCGACCAACGCCGCTTTCCTGGTCGAGGCAATGGAGAACGGCTCCGCGTCGACAGACAAGTCGTCGGATGTCAACACGATGACCGGCGCGATCCTGAATTACGAGCGGCGCATCGCCGAACTCACGCGTCAGAAAGGTCTGATGAAGGAACTGCGTCATTCGCTCGACGCGATTGTCGAAGATGGTGTCGGGCAACCCGGTTCGCAGGCCGCACAGGCAAGGTCTGCGGGCAGAGGCTGACAGCGCTTCCAGGCGCGGTCATAGCTGCAAAACATTAGAGGAGTAAGAGGGGGAGGATCAGAAGCGGCTCTCTGGAGGCGGGCCAGGAATGACTTTGGGTTGGGGCGGACAGCACAAAGGTAAGTTTGTCATGAACGCATATCCGAACGACACCTCCACCGCGGCTGCTTGCAGCATGCCGCGCGCGAATTCGAATAGGTCGAAGACGCTTAAGCTCTGGCTCGCCGGCGCGCTGGTTGCGGCCGCGGCCGCCATTGTGGCACCACCCCATTCGGTGCATGCCGAGGAGATGCAGAGCGCGCCGTCCTTCGTCGACAATTTTTCGAATTTCGACCGTTCGCGCTGGTTCGTCTCCGACGGCTGGAGCAACGGCAATCATCAGAACTGCACATGGTCGAAGGACCTTGTCCGGCTTTCGGACGGCGTGCTGTCGCTGAGCTTCGAAAAGCGCAAGCTGAAGGATCGCGACTTCGCCTGCGCCGAGGTCCAGACCAAGCAGCGCTATGGCTACGGCGTCTATGAGGCGCGGATGAAGACCGATACCGGATCCGGCCTCAATGCCGCCTTTTTCACCTATATCGGACCGCAGGACAAAAAGCCCTGGGACGAGATCGACTTCGAGGTCCTCACCAAGGACCCGACCAAAGTCCAGGTGAACAGCTACATCCAAGGCAAGCCGAAGAACGGCAAGCTGGTCGACGTCGAAGGCGGCGCCGATAAGGGCTTCAACGACTATGGGTTCGTCTGGGAGAAGGACCGGCTGCGCTGGTATGTCAACGGCAAGCTGGTCAACGAGGTGACCAACCCGGACGAATTGCCGACCAATCCGCAAAAAATATTCTTCAGCTTGTGGGGCAGCGACAAGCTGACCAACTGGATGGGCGCCTTTGCCGATCCCGGCCGCAAGGTGACCATGCAGGTCAAGCGCATCGCTTTCACAGCGCTCGGCCAGCCGTGCCAGTTCCCGGAGTCGCTGGCATGCACCATAACCAACAGCAACTAGGCATGTCCCCCAAAGTAGGAACTGGTTTTGGGATGCGGTTCATGCCGAATATCTAGGCCTCATACAGGGCCTGGGGGACATCTTAACTGGCCGGGCCGTCTTTGCGGCCCGGCCTTAAACAGGAATAGAACCAAATGAATTTGACAGTGTTTGGAATTGGCTATGTCGGCCTCGTCCAGGCCGCGGTGCTTGCGGAAGTCGGGCACGAGGTGGTGTGCGTCGACATCGACGAAGCGAAGGTGGACCGACTCAACCAGGGCTTCATCCCGATTTTCGAGCCCGGACTGGAAGCTCTCGTCAAGGAGAACCACGCCGCCGGCCGCATCCGCTTCACCACCGACGCGGCCGCGGCGGTCAAGCATGGCCAGATCCAGATGATCGCGGTCGGCACGCCCCCTGGCGAGGATGGCTCAGCCGACCTGAAATACGTGCTTGCCGTCGCCGAGGCCATCGGCCGCGAGATGGAAGCGCCCAAGATTGTCGTCGGCAAGTCCACCGTGCCGGTCGGCACCTGCGAGAAGATCAAGGAAAGGGTCGCCCAGACGCTGAAGGCGCGCGGCCGCGAGGACCTGACCTTCGACGTTGCTTCGAATCCGGAATTCCTCAAGGAAGGCTCGGCGGTCGCCGACTGCATGAAGCCGGACCGCATCATCGTCGGGACGTCGAGCGAGGCCACCGAGGCGGTGATGCGCGAGCTTTACGCGCCGTTCAATCGCAACCACGAGAAGATGATCGTGATGGATGTCCGCAGCGCCGAGTTCACAAAGTATGCGGCCAACTGCATGCTGGCGACCAAGATCAGCTTCATGAACGAGATGGCGAACCTCGCCGAGCAATTGGGCGCCGACATAGAGGAGGTGCGCAAGGGCATCGGCAGCGATCCGCGCATCGGCTACCATTTCATCTATCCCGGCCTGGGCTATGGCGGCTCCTGCTTCCCCAAGGATGTACGCGCGCTGATCAAGACCGCCGAGGGCGTCAAGTTCGACGCCAAGCTGCTGCGCGCCGTCGAAGAGCGCAACAACGCGCAGAAATCGGTGCTGTTCGACAAGGTCAACCGCTATTTCCAGGGCGCCCTCAAGGGCAAGACATTTGCGCTGTGGGGCCTGGCCTTCAAGCCGAACACCGACGACATGCGCGAGGCACCGTCGCGCACGCTGATGGAGGCGCTGTGGGCCGCCGGCGCCAAGGTGCAGGCTTACGATCCGGAGGCCATGCAGGAGTGCCAGGCCATCTACGGCCAGCGCGAGGACCTTC
Organism: Mesorhizobium sp. M1A.F.Ca.IN.022.07.1.1; assembly: GCF_003997575.1. NCBI lineage: Bacteria > Pseudomonadati > Pseudomonadota > Alphaproteobacteria > Hyphomicrobiales > Phyllobacteriaceae > Mesorhizobium > Mesorhizobium sp. M1A.F.Ca.IN.022.07.1.1. Next base: position 4,151 of record NZ_RZST01000320.1, on the reverse strand, counting down.
TCTTGTGCGGCACCAAGGAAGCGGCCCTGCGCGGCGCCGACGCGCTTCTCATCTGTACCGAATGGAAGAGCTTCAGGGCTCCCTCCTTCGACGCGCTCAAGGACGCGCTGTCGACACCGGTCATCTTCGACGGCCGCAACCTCTACGACCCGAAGGTCATCGCCCGCTACGGCATCGAATACCACTCGATCGGCAGGATGGCGGCATGACAGTGTCCGCCGCCAGCTTCCCGCCGGATGGCTCCGGCGAACGACAATGGGGCCGACAATGATGGGGGGCCGAATGATCGTGCGTGTTTCGGGAGATTCGATCTGATGGTGATGGACGTTCAGCCCGAACAAATCGCCAACGAGCATTTCGACCTCGTCGTCATCGGTTCCGGGTTCGGTTCAGCCTTTTTCCTGCATGAGTTCCTGAAGCGGCGCAAAGCCCGGGTCTTGGTGCTGGAATGGGGCCGCCACAACACGCATGAATGGCAGCTTGACCAGAACGCCAACACCGACATAGACGACGAGAGCACTTATAAGACCGACAATGCCGACAAGCCGTGGAACTACACGATCGGCCTCGGCGGTGGCACCAACTGCTGGTTCGCGCAGACGCCGCGTTTCCATCCCAACGACTTCAGGCTGAAGAGCACATACGGCGTCGGCAACGACTGGCCGATCAGCTATGACGAGCTGGAGCCGTTCTACTGCGACGCCGAGGAGGTCATGTCGATCTCCGGCGACCCCGACATGGCCCGGATGCTGCCGCGTTCGCGGCCGTTTCCGCAGCCGCCGCACCGCATGTCGACGCCGGACCGGATGATGAAGGCGGCGCAGCCGGAGCAGCATTTCGTCATGCCGACCGCCCGCGCCCGCGTCGCGACGGCGCAGCGCAACTCATGCTGCGCCAACCTCAGATGCTGGCTGTGCCCGGCCGACGCCAAGTTCACCGCCAACAATGGTTTGATGCCCGTCTTCCAGCACGCGGACGTGTCGGTCTGCCTGGGCGCCGAAGTGCGGCGGCTCGACCATTCAGCCGGCTCGGTGCATTCGGTTGCCTTCCTGCGCGACGGCAAGGAATACTCGGTCAGCGGCGAACTCGTCATCCTTGGCGCCAACGCCATCCAGAGCCCTGCAATCATGTTGCGCTCGGGGCTCGGCGGCGAATTCGTCGGGCTCGGCCTGCACGAATCCTATGGCTGGAACTACGAGGTCTATCTCGACGGCGTCGACAATTTCGACGGCAGCACCATCACCACCGGTTTGAATTTCGGCCTCTATGACGGCCCGCATCGCGCCGAGCACGCGGCGGCGCTGGTCTATTTCGAGAACCGCTGGCAGCACGGCATGCGAGCCGAGAAGGGGCGGCTGCGGCAGGCGCTGCCGCTGGTCATCGTCACCGAAAACCTGCTCGACCCGGAAAACCGGGTGATCCTCGACAAGAACGAGAACGCCTTCGTCAGCTTCAAGGGTGCCTCCGACTATGCAACCAAGGGCATGGCCAAGGCGCTCGAGGGGCTGCCGGAGCTGCTCAAGCCGCTTCCGGTCGAGCAGATATTCGATCGCGGCATAAGGCCGACCGAATCGCATGTGCAGGGCACCTTGCGGATGGGCACCGGCTCCGCCGACTCGGTGGTCGACCGCGACATGATCCACCACCAGCTCCGGAACCTCGTCGTCGTCGGTACCAGCACCTATCCGAGCTGTTCCTGCGCCAACCCAAGCCTGACCGCCGCGGCGCTTTCGCTGCGGGCGGCGAGCCGGCTGGCATGAAGGAGGGGTCGATGAAGATCACGCGACGCACCGCATTGGCCGTTGTTGCCGGCGGCATTGCTTCGACCGGCATCGCCGCTGCGGCCGTATCGTCCTTCTCGGATGAGGATCTGGTCCGCATCACGCTCGAGAAATACTTCGGCCCGCTCAACATGCGCATCGAGCACCTGCAGCAATTCGTGCTCGAATTCCGCAACCGCAACCCGTGGATATTCCCGAGCGAAAAGCTGGCGGACGCGGTGACGCTTTTGGAGACCGTGAGGCTCGACAGGGCGCGCGAATTGCTGCCCAGGCGCAAGCAGCAGGATGTCGGGAATTTCGAGCGCTGGGTCATCGCCGAGTTCCACATGCTGACCGATTATGCCTGGCGCAGCTCGCCCCATGATCCGATCCGCTTCACCGGCTGGCATCCATGCACCAATCCGTTCGCCAATATCGAGCAGCAGACTGCCTGACACTGCCCGCCGGCATATTTGCCGGCAAGCCAGGAAAACTGGCCAAGAAAAATGTGACAAGGAGCCGAACCATGAAAGTTCTCTTCGCAGGCGGAAACGGCTATCCGCCGCAATTCAGCGGCGGCGTCCAGTCGAGCACCCATCATCTGGCGGAACAATTGATCGAACACGGTCATGAGGCATCGGTGCTTGCGGCCTTGTTCGGGCAGGGCATGTTCGGATACAAGGCGCGCGCCAAGATGAAGCTCCTCGGTCAGCGCGCCGTCATCGACAATTTCCCCGGCTATCCGGTGGTGCGCGCCTGGTTCCCCTGGGAAGCGGCCGCCTTTGCCGTAAAGAAGCTGCAGCCGGACGTAGCGGTGGTGCAGTGTCACAAATCGGTTCCGCTCGGCAAGGCGCTGGAGGCCGAGGGCGTGCCGCTGGTGGTCTATCTCAGGAATGTTGAATTCCATGAACTCGGGGGCGATCTGCGCGAGCTGAACTCGGCGTCTTACATCGCCAATTCCGAGTTCACGGCGCGCACTTACAAGCGCGAGTTTGGCATCGATTCCACGGTAATCCCGCCGACGATCAATCCGGCCTCTTACAGCACGCCGACGACGGGCGAGTACGTCACTTTTATCAATCCCTACGAGGAAAAGGGTTTCGAGCTGGCGGTGCGGATCGCGGCCGCCTGCAGGGAGATCCCTTTCCTGTTCGTCGAGAGCTGGAAGCTGGATGACGATCACCGCGCCCGCATCGCGGAAACGATCGCGCCGTTCTCCAATATCAAGCTCGAAAACCGCACCGACGACATGAAGACTCTCTACGGCCGCACCAGGATCCTGCTGGCGCCGAGCAAATGGGAAGAGGCGTGGGGTCGCGTTGCCTCGGAGGCCCATTGCAGCGGTATTCCCGTCGTCGGCTCGCGGCGCGGCGGACTGCCCGAAGCGATCGGCTCCGGCGGCGTCGTGCTGGACTATGACGCGCCGCTCGAGGACTGGGTCACGGCGCTCAGGCGGCTGTGGAACGATCGCGAGGAATATGAGCGAGTCTCGGAAGCCGCGCTCACGTTCTCGCAGCGCCCGGAACTCGATCCCGAGCGCCAGTTCGCCACCTTCTTCGCCTTGCTGGACAGGGCTGCCAGGCAGCGCGCCCGGCGCGCTGCTTAATGCATGTCGCCCAGAAATCTGCAGCGGTTCTGGGGCGCGACAGGCATCAAAACGACGACCCAAACGTCGACTGAATGCGATTCGGCGCGAGGCACCTTAAATCCGCGTTAGGTTTTGCTTACGCTGGTCTTTTGACCCGGCTCTTCAGCATTTCATAGGCGCGTTCGCCGAGCAGGGCGCGCGCGGCGGTCTTGATGACCTTCTTGCGCCCCTCGGGCGAATTGATCTGCCTGAGCCGTGCCGGCAGGTTGCGGGCCGCCTGCTCCAGCGCCGGCAAGGAAAACGCGTCGGGAAAGCTCACGATGTTGGTTTCGACGCACAGCACCGGCTTGCCCGATAGCTTGGCGATCTTGAGCGCCTGCTCGTGCTCGCTCTCGATGAACAGGATGGCGTCCGACTTGCGATAGAACTCGGCCTTGAAGCTGCCATGCGCGCCAAGCCGCTGCCGCTCGGCCTTGCTCGGCAGGTCGAGCATGACGAGATGGTCATATTTGATCTCGTGCTTGGCCAGCCAGGCTTCAGTCAGCTTGCGATACTTTTCCAGCCGGCTGGTCACCAGCCAGCCGATCTTGCGCGTCGGCCCGAGAAGCGGCCGCGCCTCGGTGAGGAATTTTTCGTAGGCCGGCCCGTCGTCATTCTCGTCCGCGGTCGGATCGAGGCAAAGCACGCCGTCTATGTCGACGCAGCATTGCTCGAGGAAGACGTGATGCATGAAGTTCCACTGGAACATCCTGGGATGCGGCACGACCTCGAAGACGATATCGGTTTCCTTGTGCTGCGAAAGC
>NZ_RZST01000031.1:0-28132 GCF_003997575.1 Mesorhizobium sp. M1A.F.Ca.IN.022.07.1.1 | reverse complement strand
GTGTTGAAGGCCACCGGACTTCCGGATCCCGGCAAGACATATTCGATGTGCAGCAGCGGCGCGCTGGCGGGATTGTATTCGTAGGAATCGGCGGTGCGCGTGCCGGTGCCGGTGATCAGGAAGGCCATGTCGTTGAGCGCTGCCCAGCCCGAGCGGCTGACGATCTCCTGGACGATAGCCGTGAGGTCTGGCGTGCGCTCGGCCTGGACGTGCTCGCCCACCGTGGTCCACGGGGCCGGCGTCCAAGCTGTCGACGCGTCGGTCGTTGCCCGTGACGATACATTGAAGCTGGTGCTGGTGAAGGGGCTTGCGTCGTCGGTGTCCTGGCCCTTGATCAGCAGCGAGGCCGCGCCTGTCTTCACCTCGTTGGCCTGGAACTGGATGTAGGCGCTGGTGATGATCGCGCCTTGCGGGATATCGATACCGGTGAAGCGGAGACCGACCGTCTGGCGGGTAGAGCCGTCAAAGCCCAGTTCCAGATCACTGACGTTGCTCGAAATCGAGCCGGAACCTTTCTCCTCGACATCGTCGCCCGCGGCCGCCACCCTGGCCTCGAAAGTCCCAGGCGTGCTGCCGCCGGTGACGTCAACATTGAAGGCGTGGGTGTTGGTGCTGCCGTCCGACGAGGTCGCGGTGACCGTGAGCGCTACCGTCGGCTCGGACTGGGCGTTGAGCGTGCCGGTGCTCGAGCGTGTTATGACACCGGTGCTGGGATTGATGGCAAAGCGCGGGTCGGTGAGACTGTAGGTGACCGTCGAGCCGGCATCGGGATCCGAGGCCGAAGCGGTGATGCCGACGGCAGTGCCGGCGGCAGCGTTCTGGCCGATCTGGTTGGCCGCGGAGTTGGCATCCGGCGGCGTGTTGAACGCAACCGGTTCCGGGCTGTCGAGGACGGCGAGGGTGAAGACCTGGTTGGCGGTGCTGCCGTCGGAAGAGGTTGCCGTCACCGTCAGGTCGATCGACGACTGGGTCTCGAAGTCGAGCGTGCCTGTGCCCGAACGCGTGATGACGCCGGTGCTGGAATCAATGGCAAAGCGCGCATCGTTGAGGCTGTAGGTGACCGTCGAGCCGGCATCGGGATCCGTGGCCGAAGCGGTGATGCCCGTGGGTGCTCCCGCCGCGGCGAGCTCGGCGATCTGGTTGGCACCGGGGTTGGAGTCGGGCGGAGTGTTGAAGGCCACAGGCTGTTGGCCGGCCGTGACGGCGACGGTGAAGGGGTGCGTGACGACGCTCCCGTCCGACGAGGTGGCGGTGACGGTGAGGTTGACAGACGGCTCGGACTGGGCGTTGAGCGTGTCGGTACCTGATCGCGTGATGACGCCGGTGCTGGAACTGATGGCAAACCGCGTGTCGTCGATCGTGTAGGTGACCGTCGAGCCGGCATCGGGATCCGAGGCCGAAGCGGTGATGCCGACGGCAGTGCCGGCGGCAGCGTTCTGGCCGATCTGGTTGGCCGCGGTGTTGGCATCCGGCGGCGTGTTGAACGCGATCGGCTCCGGGCTGTCGAGGACACCGAGGGTGAAGCTCTTGGTGGCGGTGCTGCCGTCGGAAGAGGTTGCCGTCACCGTCAGATTGATGGACGACTGGGTTTCGAAGTCGAGCGTGCCTGTGCCCGAGCGCGTGACGACGCCGGTATTGGCATTGATGTCGAAACGCGAGTCGTTGAGGCTGTAGGTGACGGTCGCGCCGGCGTCGGGATCCGTGGCCGAAGCGGTGATCCCGGTCGGCGCTCCCGCCGCGGCGAGCTCGGCGATCTGGTTGGCAGTGGGATCGGCATCGGCAGGCGTGTTGAAGGCCACGGGACTTCCGGATCCCGGCATGACATATTCGATGTGCAGCAGCGGCGCGCTGGTCGGATTGTACTCGTAGGAATCGGCTGTGCGCGTGCCGGTGCCGGTGATCAGGAACGCCATATCGTTGACCGCCGCCCAGCCCGAGCGGCTGACGATCTCCTGGACGATAGCCGTCAGGTCGGGCGTGCGCTCGGCCAGGGCCTGCTCGCCCACCGTGGTCCACGGGGCCGGCGTCCAACTCGCCGACGCGTCGGTCGTTGCCCGTGACGATACATTGAAGCTGGTGCTGGTGAAGGCGCTTGCGTCGTCGGTGTCCTGGCCCTTGATCACCAGCGAGGTCGCGCCGGTCTTCACCTCATTGGCCTGGAACTGGATGTAGGCGCTCGTGATGATCGCGCCTTGCGGGATATCGACGCCGGTGAAGCGTAGGCCGACCGTCTGGCGGGTCGTGCTGGCAAAGCCCAGTTCCAGATCGTCGACATTGGTCGAAATCGAGCCGGAACCTTTCTCCTCGACATCATCGCCCGCGGCCGCCAGCCGCGCTTCGAATAGTTCAGCCATAGTCGGTCTCCTCTCGTAAATTTCCTCCGCAACGACGGAATCTCCCGGTGCCCGATCGGGCGTCAGGCTGAGCCCATGATCGAGCAAGGCGATGGCGTCGTTGCGCGTGAAGAACGTGATCCTGGGAACTGACCTCGAGTTCCGCCGCTGATCAGTCTGTTGCCTGCCTCAGTCTTGGCCATGCGGGCACGACTGCCGCGAGCAGGCGCAGCAGTGACAGGCCTTCCCGCCCAAGGAATAGCGACGGCAGGAGCCAGCACAACAGCAAGCCCCCCACAGACGCCAGCAATGCCGTATCGATGAGCAGCGGAAGAGGCGATAGATGGAGGGCGCGAAGCCAGTCCACGAATGCCCAGATACCGGTTCCGACAACGCCGGCGAGCGCGACGCCAGGCAGGTGCGCAAGGAAGAAATTCGCCCACGTCATCCCGGTCACGCGGAGACTCAGCTGCGCCATGAGAAAGAAATTGGCCCCGAATGCCAGGCCGACACCGAACGCCACCCCTTCCACGCCCCAGAATTGCCCTATGAAGGCTCCGATGCAGACACCGACGGTGAAAACAGCCTGGCGCCAGGCCCGGGCATAAACCGTTCCGGTTGCCCGCGAGACGGAATCGCTAAGCTTGTAGCTCGTGCGGAACAGCATGCTGAACGCCAGGATCTGGAGGGGGCCGACCACGCCCTCCCAGCCCCGTCCGAGAATGACCCGAACCAATTCGGGTGCGACGATCGCCACCACCACGCTGGCCGGCAGGACAAGCAGGCTGCAACCGGCGACCGCGCTGCGATAAGCGCGCGCAAGCCTGACGGGCTCTTCCTGGACCAGCGCCATGGTGGGGAACAGCACGCGATCGAGAACCTGGCCGACGATCACCGCCGGAGTGGTCATGAGTTGGGACGACAAACCGTAGACACCGAGCGCATCGGCGCCGAGATAGCGGCCCACGACAAGCCTGTCCACCTGAGTGGCAAGGTAGTTGCAGACCCGCGCAATGGTGAAGCCGCCGCCAAAATAGAGCAGTTCGAAAATCGCGCTCCGCTCGAGCAACGGCCGCATCGGGTGCCGCTGGCCGACGAGCAGCACGATCGTGCGGAACAACTGCTGGACCAGGATCGCTGCGACAAGTGCCCAGATACCGAAGCCGAGCCAAGCCAGCACTGGACCGACGACCACGTAGCCGATGGCGAAAGCGACCGCGTCGACAAGCGCGAGCCAACGGAACCGCAAGGCACGCTGGGCCGAGGCCAGCGCCACCATGGAGGCTCCTTGGAAAAGAAAGATGAAGCAGACCGCACGCACGATCGGAGTGAGCTCGGGCAGGCGAAGAAGACCGGCAATAGCGGGTGCCAACGCCCATACCAGAGCGGTTACGGTAAGCCCAAGGAAGAGCGACAGGGTATATCCGACCCGGAGATGCCGCTCCTCCAGTACAGGTCGCTGCACGATCGCAGGCGTGATGCCGAGGCCCTGGAAGATGGCCGAAAACTTGATGACGATCAGTGCCGCGGAGTAGAGACCGAACTCGTTGGGTGAGAGCAACCGGGCCAGGAGGACGAGGGCGACAAGCTCGGCAACCGCCAAGGCGCCCATGGACAGGCCCGTCCAGAACATGCCTACGACACTGCGTTTTGCCAGCCCGCGCCGGATGTCGCTCACGCCAATCTCCACATGCCGCCTTGCTTACTCGACCGACCAAAGAAGGGCGGCCATGCATCTCCCCGGAACCGCTCAGCGGGGGGAGGGGATATTCGGATGGCCATGCTGAAACGCCAACGGCGCCCGCGTGGGCCGCGAGCCATGCCCGACGAGAAGGGACGGGGGGATCTCGTAGCGGTAGAATCCCATCTCATCCCGCACCTCGGGGATGATCGCCGCCAGTTCGTTCGCATCCAGGCGCAGCCACTTCTGCTGGCGGCCGGGATCGATCATCTCCTTCGCCACGCGAAGGATGTCGTCAGAGCAATGCAGCCCGCAATGTTCATAGATACGGCGCAAGACCAACTCGGGATCCTGTATCAGATCCTCATAGCGAAACGACAGCACGCGGCCTTCGCCCAGCCTGGCGAGATCCTCTCGGGCCATTCGATTGCCGCGCGCCCACTGGCGCGCGATCACTGTCAATTTTTGATGCTCCTGCAAATCCCGATCTATTCCCTTGTAGCGCGGTCCGTAGATCGACGTGTATTTTCTGTGTAATATCCTCTTGGCGACTATCTGCTTTACGACGTCTCCCACGTAGTAATGGACTTGTGTGGCCGGCGTTTCTTTCAATAGTCGCAGAAGACCTTTGAAACTTTTTGCGCGCTGCCACTTAAGTTCCATGGAGCTTATATAGGAAAACGGATTCCTTGTAATATATAGAAATATAGCTTCTGGGAATATCTGGTGGATAAATGGCACGCGCAAGACGTTGGCGGGCGTATTTTCCATGATTTGCCGGTTGCCGTTCCGCAGCTGATAGTCGAGGAACCGGTTGCGAATGTAGCGCACGACCTTCTCGCTGGCATCGGCTTTGACAAATTCGTCATGCCGGCGCGCCGGATCGGCATAGAGCCACAATGTTTTTGGCTCGTACCAGGTGACGACATCCGGGTGCAGCCCGATCAATTTCTGCGTGATGGTGGTGCCCGACCGGTAGTTGCCAATCAGAAAAATCGGAGGTTTCAACTCTGCTGTCGTCATGACAAGCCCCTATCGCTAAAGGTCAACCAGGATGCACGGATGCGCACGACAACGCGCTGCTACTGGTCTCTGAACGCACGCATCATCTGGTCCGTCAAAGGCTTCATCAGGTATGAGAGCACCTTGCGGTCGCCAGTCCGTACGAACGCTTCCACCGGCATGCCGGGCGCCAGCGAGAGCGCTCCAAGCTTCTTCAGCTCCTGGGGGTCGGGGGTGATGCGCACCGTGTAGTAGATTTCGTTGGTATGCTGATCGCGCGTCACGTCTGCTGCGATCATGGAGACCATACCTTCCGTTTCGGGCGTGGTGTGGACGTTGAAAGCCGTGAAGCGAAGAAGCGCGCGCTGACCGATCGAGAGCTGATCGATGTCCTGAGGTGCGGCCTTTACCTCGACCGCGAGAGCATCGGTGTCGGGCACGATCAGCATGATCGGATCCCCCGCGCCAATCACGCCGCCAACGGTATGGACTGCGGATTGATGGACCGTGCCGCTGGCGGGGGCGCGAATATCGATGCGCGACAGCTGGTCCTCGGCGGCGACCTTGCGCTCCTCGAACTCGGCGATCTTGGCCTCGACATCGCGCAGATCGCTCCCGGTCTCGCTGGAAAACTCCTTGTCCAGCTGCAGGATCTGCAGCTCGATTTCGGCGATCGCTCCCTTTGCCTGCGCAATGCTCGACACAAGTTGCGCCCGCTCACCCTCGATGCGCGTTGCCTCACGTTCATATTCGGTCAGCTTCGATTTGAGGGTGAGTTTCATTTCGACAAGACTGCGTATGTCGACGAGCTCGTCGTTGATCAGCTTGATCTCCTTCGTCTTTGCCGATTCCTGCGCCGAATAGCCTTCGATCTGCTTCCCGAACTGCTCGATGCGTTCGCGCAGGCGCGCCTTGTTGCCAGACACCTCGGTTCGACGAAGCTCGAACAGCCGCTGTTCGCTCGCCACCGTGGCAGCTATCTCAGGGTCGTTCATTCTCGCGACAAGCATCGGAGCAAGCGTGATGCGCTCGCTGCCGTCACGCTCGGCCTCGAGCCGGGATTTTCGCGCATAGAGCTCATCCAGGTTCTTCGTCACGTAGGCCAGGCTGGCACGCGGAACGGTGTCGCTGAGCTGGACCAGAACGTCTCCGGCCCTGACGCGGTCGCCGTCGCGCACAAAAATCTTGCCGACCACACCGCCGGTCGGGTGTTGAACCTTCTTTTCGCTGCTGTCGACGACCACCGTGCCGTGCGAAATCACCGCTCCCGAAATATCCACCGTCCCGGCCCAGACTCCCATTCCGCCGACGAGCAATGCGACGATGGTCGTGCCGCCCAGCAGATTGCGACGGATCGACCGTCGGTTCAAAAGCGACACGTTCGAAAGGGCAGCTGTCATTTCCCCATTCCAATCCGGGTCAGCCATCAACGCGGTGTCGGAGTGAGCTTGAAAACCGGCTGCAGGCCTGCGGTCACGGTCTGTGGCGCGGGCAAGAGTGTCGACAGAACGCTTTCCCTGGTGCCGAACATCTGCGTCTGGCCTTCTTTCATCACGAGCAGGAAATCCACTGTGCTGAGAATGTTCGGCCGATGCGCCACGATCGCTAAGATGCCGCCGCGGGCCTTGATTGCGAGGATGGCCGCGGCAAGCGCCATTTCACCTTCGGCATCGAGATTGGAGTTGGGTTCGTCGAGGACCACCAGGAACGGATCGCCATAGAGCGCGCGCGCCAGCGCAATGCGCTGACGCTGGCCGGCTGAAAGCGCGGCTCCGCCCTCTCCGATCTGCGTCTCGTAGCCATTGGGGAGACCGATGATGAGCTCGTGGACGCCCGCGGCGCGGGCGGCTGCGACAATGGCCTGCGGGTCCGGCCCGGGATCGAAGCGCGCGATATTGTCGGCAACCGTTCCCGCGAACAGTTCGACGTCTTGCGGAAGGTAGCCTATGTAGCGGCCCAGCCGCTCCGACGACCACTGGTCGAGAGCGGCACCGTCCAGCTTGATACGGCCCGCCAACGGTCGCCATGCGCCGACCAGCCCGCGAACCAGACTCGATTTGCCGGAACCGCTTGGTCCTATGATGCCTAGCACCGAGCCGGCATCCAGGCTGAATTCCACACCTTGCACGATGATGCGTTGCGCGCCCGGCGCACCGATCGCGATGCGCTCCACAGTCAACTTCGACCCGGGCACCGGAAGCGCCATCGGTTGAGCGTCCTGCGGCAACCGGGCGAGCAATTTGCTCAGCCTGCTCCAGCTCTGTCGCGCCCCGACGAAGTTGCGCCAATGGGCGATGGCAAGATCGACGGGCGCCAGCGCACGGCCTACAAGGATGGAGCCGGCGATGATGATCCCGGAGGTCGCCTCGCCCTCGATCACAAGCCAGGCGCCCACACCCAGCATCGCCGACTGAAGCATCAGTCGCAACGCGCGAGCGAAACTGCCGAAACCGCCAACGATGTCGCTGACACGCTGTTGCAGCGCAAGATGTTCGCGGCTCGCTTCGCGCCAGTGGTCGTGCAGGCGCCTGCCCATGCCCATCGCCTGAAGCACCTCCGCGTTGCGGCGGCTGGCCTCGGCCAAGCTGTTGCGCCTCACGCTGCTTTGAACCGCGGCGCCCATCGGTCTGCGCGTGAGGATCTCCGTCGCGACCGTCAGCGTCACCAGCACCAACGCGCCGCAAGCGGCGGTTGTCCCGAGGGTCGGATGAAGGCTCCAGATGATCGCCAGATAGAAGGGCAGCCAGGGAAGATCGAACAGGGTGCCAGGCCCGGCACTCGACAGAAAAGTACGGATGTTGTCGAGATCGCGTTGCGGCTGCAATCCATCTCCCTGCTGGCCGATGTACAGGGGCAACCTCGAAACGGCGGTGAATACGCGTCCCCCAACCGCTTCGTCCAACTCAGCACCGATCCGGTTCATGATGCGGCCGCGCACGAGGTCGATGACCGCCTGCCCGGCAAACAGAACGCCGGCCAGTATTGCCATGGCGATCAGAGTGGGGACGCTGCGGCTCGGCAGCACCCTGTCGTAGACCTCCAACATGAACATTGCGCCGGTCAGCATGAGGATGTTGCTCACGCCGCTGAAAACTGCAACGCCCGCGAAGGCTGCCTTGCAGGAGTGCAACGCACTGGCCAGTTCGGAGCCGGGCGCCGGTTCCTTGGTCGAGGGCGGGGCGCCGGCGTTCGCGAATGCGCCGGGCAAGTCGTTTCTTCGTCTCCGCCTTGCGCTGCGGACGGCTGCCATGAGCAGACCAAGGGCCGCGACCGCCACGAAAACCTGGAGGGCACCCGGACCGGCCAGAAAGGCCCGCGGATCGGAAAAATAGCGCCAGCCAGCCACGAGGTCCGTCCAGGGTCGCGTCTGCGAAACCCTGGCGAGATCAACAAAGCGTGGCAGAAACTCCGCACCCGCAAGCGCGGCGGCGAGAAGGAGCAGGATTGCAGCGGGAAGTCGGACGATGAGGCGGCGGCGCGGGGCCTTGCTCGACTTCTTGCGGCGCGCAGTTGTGCGGGGGCGCTTTGGCGGCCGCTGCTTCGTCTTGGCATGGAAATTCGCCCGGCGGGGACGCGCTCCAAAGGCCGTCAATACTGTGCCAAAGATCACGTCAAAATTCCGAAGATATCTGCTGCTCTATTGGCCGACCATGCTGCGCTGGACGGCCGGATTTTGCACTTTGGGAGAGGTACCAGCGTCCGGAGCGTAGAACCCCTTGTTGGCCACGACGGAAACCTCGATGACGTCGCCGGCTCTCACTTCCGTGTTTTGATCGGCGACGATGTCGTGGGCGATCTTCTGGTCGCGCCTGAAGATGGAAATCCTCACCGAGCCCTGCAGGTCGTCGAAGGTTCTCTGTTCGCCGTAAGTGAAGATAAAGAGAAGCTTGTCGGCCACGTATCTGATTTGACTTTGGATTTTTCCGAGCTCAACTTGCGCGTCCTGGGTCTGGCCGATCAATTCCATTTCGTGACTTTGGTGCTTCTTTCGCAGCTCGCTTTCAGCGTTCAGCATCGCCTGCTGCGCCTGTTCCTGCTGCAATTCCGTCTGCGCCAGTTCAGCCCGATAGCTGGTATGTGCTCGTTCCGCCGTCAACACATTCGAGTTCGTTATCAAACCCTTTTCCCGCAGAGACCGGGCAGACTGCAGTTCTTGCAGTTGGATGTTCGCGGTCTTTTCACGTTCTTCCCTGGCCGCGGCTAGCATGGCCGCTTCCTTCTTCGCCCGATCCAGCGAGGCCTCCAGGTAGGAAACGTCATCCCGATACGCGGCAAGGCGGGCGTCCAGCTGCTGCTGTTCGGACGCGATGATGCCGTCAATCAATTGCCCGCCAAACTCGACGGGCGAATCGGGAGGAGCGACGAAGGACTTTTCCAGTCGACTTTCCGCCTGGAGCCGAGCAAGACGGACCTTCAGGCGATATTCTTCAAGCGCCAGGTTTGAGCGCGCGCTTCGCAGATCAGCTATTTCCAGGGCCGGCTCCGTGTTGCCCACAGCGCTGGCGCGAAACCCGCCTGCTATAGCGAGTGCATGGCGAACCGTTATTCCGGGTTGAAACGGATAGGATCCAGGGTGGGCCACCGTTCCGGAGATGAAAAATGGCCGGTATTGTCCGATCTCCACTTTCACGAACGGCTGGAGGATCAGCTTCTGCTGCTGAAATGCTTGCTGGATGGCCTGCGAGAGGGCAACGGTGGTCAGGCCGCGCGCTTTGATGTCACCCAACATTGGCAGTGAGATAGAGCCCCGATCATCGACCACGACCTCCAGCGGATAGGATTGTTCGCCGATCACGGACACACGCAGGATGTCACCGGTGTCGAAGGTGTATCCATCCGCGCGCGATGCACTTGCGGTGAGCAGTACAATGGCAACGGCAAGTCCACCGATCATTGCGAGCATGCTGCCGACCGCGGGTTCGAAGTTGGAAACTAGCCGTCGGCCCCAGCCCTTCATGCGCAGAGGCTTGGGAGGAAATTGCTGGTCAATACGCATACGCATCGTCGGTACTCCGGTTGTCTAGCCTGCTGCCATCGGGGCCCGTCGACATTCGCCGGCGGGAGCGTGACAAGAGGTTCTTCCTATGGTTCGAGAAGTAAGCCTGCATTCCGAATTCCATCGGAGCAGCGAAGGCTGATCAAAATCCGTGCAGCCCGAAGGTTTGCCCGGCGAGGCGGTCGCGAATTCTCGCCTCGTTTGGCCTCGCGGCCGAAGGGGCGGGCTCCAGCACGGATTGATAAATCTGCTCGACGCTTTCGCACATGGCGTCCAGCCCCCAGGACGACAGGTCGGTGCGTTTCGCGCCGTCGGCCAGTTGAGTGCGGTGCTGCTGGTTCTCGAGAAGACCGGCGACAGCCGCCGCCGCGGCGCCCACATCCTCGGCCGGGGTCACAATTCCGTTCACGCCATGGCGGACAACCTCTTCCACGCCGGGCAAATGCGAGACCACGCTGGCTCGACCGCCGGCCAAATACTGCATCATGACGCGAGGCAATCCCTCTCGCATCGAGGTCAGTACGCACACGTCCGCCAGGCTGATCAGTCGTTCGGGCTCGCTATGGTAGCCGATCATGCGAATGTTGTTTGCGAACCGGGATCGTTCAATGGCCGATTCAACGTCCGAACGCGCCGGTCCGTCACCGGCGAGGAGCAGTCGCACGTTTGGAACTCGGTCAACGACTTTGCCGAATGCCTCAATGAACTCGACGTGGCGTTTTCTCGGTTCCAGCGCGGCCAACATCAGAACCACCGGCGGCTTTGGCTCCCCGGCAGCCGTCCCCAGGAGCAGATGCGGATCTTGCGGCCATCGCGCGTTCGCGAAGCGTGCCAGATCGAAGCCGGAATGGACGACATGGTGCTGATCGGGGCTGCCCAGATGATTGGCGATGCAGATGTCGCGCATAGCCTGACTGACATCGATGAAAGCGCGCGTGAACCTCGCGGCCAGGCGTTCGGCGGCCAGGAACACCAGCCTCTGCCCGCGGCCGACATGCACGAAAGGCAAGATGTGGACGCCATGTATGATGCCGGGGATATTGGCTTCCTTGGCGGCGAGGCGGCCGACAATGCCGGCTTTGCTTTGATGCGTGTGCACGATGTCGGGCCGCCAATCACGCATAAGGCGGGTGAGTTGCCTGAAGGCGGAAACGTCGCGGGACGGCGAGATCGGATTGATGAGTTTTTCCAGCGTCACCAGTCGAAGGGCTCCGGCAAGGGATGCCCGTAACCTCGGGTCGTATTCCGCGCCGTGAACCAACAGCACTTCATGGCCGTGCCGCGCCTGAGCGAGACAGCAAGCCAACGTGTTCTCCTCGGAGCCGGCTCGAAGCAGTCTGGTGATCACATGGACGATCTTCATTTGCTTGTACCTCAGGGACATGAAATGCGAAGCGGCGGGAGATCGAGGGGATCGAGCGGGAGTATCGCCGGGCGCCTTCCGCGGGTTTCGGGGCACGGGCCGGGCTCGCCCGTCGTTCGGCGCGATCGCGTAAAAGCTGCACGTCGGGGATGATGCGGGGCGGTTGGACCGCCCGATTTGCCTCTCAGAGAGACAGCCAGATATGCCTGAACAACTCTTGGCCGACGGCCTCTATGCCGGCGCTGGCGTCAACGGTCCGGATATCCTTGTCCTTCGCCCGCAGTTCCGCCATCAGCGATAGCCGCGCGTCGAACGCTTCTTTCCTGATGTCCCCGGGCTTTCGCTGTTCGGAGACCGCAAAGTCTGAAACGAGGTGCAAAACGAGGTGTGGGCGGCGTTCCGCCATCTTCTCGTAGAGTCGCTGCTCAAGCCGGGCGAGAACTGACAGGCCTGGGACGGAGAACAGGCGAGCGGGAATGGTCGGCCCGTCCAGATATCCCCTGCCGAGCGCCTGCGGCCACCGGTCACAGATGACGATCATGCCGCGCGTCGACCATCGATGTGCGCGTTGCACTACAGCGTATCGCTCAAACGCGATCAAAACCGCCCAAAACGCCAACGCGGCAGCGACAAATCCTCCCTTCGACCAAGCCCGGCCGGAGGAATCGTTGCCATCGTTCTGGGCCAGGGACTTCAGGCGCCGTCTATGGGGAGAGACGACGGCCTGCAGTGCCTTGCGAAGCCGCCATCCATTGCCATCGCCAGTTCCGACATAGACTTGGGCACATCCGAATTTCCACCCGAATATCTGCCTCAGCCAGGTAGCCTGAGTGCTCTTGCCCATGCCATCGGGACCTATCAAGGCCACCACGAATCCACCAGCTGCGGGCCGTCTCTTCGGTGGAAAGCGCCCCGGCAGCAAGCGGTGGAGGGATCTCAGGGCGAGATAGCAGGTCTTGCGCACCAGATGGACCGCCGCATCGGCGATGGCGGGGCGTCCCGTATAGCCACACATTTCCCGGATCGAACGCCGCAGCCTGGCCAGATCTCCGCGGTGGGCGGCCAAGCCGTCGGCGCTTTGCAGGAACCTGCAGCGCACCGTTCTTGCGCCGTCAAACGTGCAGTCGACGACCTGCAAGCCGTGCTCGTCCGACGTGGACGGCAGGCGCGCAAAGTGCTGCTTCCAACCCTCGTCGAGGGTGATCCATTGCCTCCATGGAAGCGCCGAGGCGCGGAAGGCGAAGCGGGCAATCGCTATTCGAAGCTCGTCTTCGGGAGAGACCACCGGAACCGATACTCCGTCGACGCAAATCGCCTCCCATCGCGTGATCGCCGCATAATCGAAAGCCGGATAGCGCTTGCGAAATTCCCGGCCGACGCGGGCACCGATATGCATGTCGAGATGGAGATAGCGGCCATGCGTGAAGTCAGGCAGGAACCAGTCTTCTCTGCCGGCACAGACATTATCGTAGCAGGAGAGGCTCACGCCGCGCCGGCCGTGCAATTGACAGACGATAGAGCAGAAGAGCGGGTAGTCATGCTTGTCCAAAAGGACATCCAGATCATCCCGGCCGGCAAATCCGTCGTGCACGGACGCGAGATCCTGAATAATTCCGTACCTCACGCCAGCTTCATTGAGTGCTCGAAACAGTTCGCTGGCAATCGGCAGTGCCGGCGCCGTTTCGATCGGCCTGAAAGGAGCGTCTCCGTCAGTTTGATACGGCGCTGCACCTGAGTGGCTGCCCAATGCGCCCGCGCCAACAGTCTTCGCCGACGCTGAAACATTCGCTCCCGGCGCCAACGTTTCCGCCACGATCTCCGCCTTGGCCTCCGTAGCCCAGCGTCGATACTGCTGCGGCTGCAGACGATCCCGAAGGTCTCCGGCCGCGGCCGGAGGGAAGGCTGCCGATTTGGACTTGCGTGGTGTTTGCAAGAGATTTCTCGTGATTGGTCGCGGGCGAGCGTCACCCGCTCGTCGTCGCCGGAAACGTCGTGGAACTGGCGTGCGGTAAGTCCAAGCCCCTCGGTGGGCTGGTGTTCCTGGGATGTCGAACGACCAATCGTCTCAGTGCCGGCCCGCAGGTTCTGACATCACCTTCGCAGGCTACCGCACCGAGGGTGAATTGGGTGCCAACTCATCACTCCCTGCCGAGTATTTCGGCATCTGTGTAACGAAAGCGGTGAGTAAAAACTCACCGGGTAGTTTCAAGACACTATCGACAACTTGTCCCGATCAATAGTGATAGGAGTAGACCGGTTCATGATGTCGAGAAGGATTCTGACCGCTCCGGCGCTTCCGACATGATCAAGTACCCCGAGCTGGTCCGAAAATGGCCCGTCTATGATCCTGATTTTCTGGCCCGGCCTCAACAGGATGTCCGGGTGCAAAATCCCGTCCTCATCGGTTGCCGATATCAAGGATTCAACCACCCCATAAGGCGCCGGTACCGGCATGCCCTTGCTCATGACGAGCTTTCGGACGCCCACGGTCGAGTTGATCGGGTACCAGCTCTGCTGATGGACAGCCAGGGAGACGAACAGATAGCAGTCGAAATACGCGCTGGAGACGGTCCTGACCCTGCGGGCGTGCCGGACGGTTCGCCTGCGCTTGGGCAGATAGGTCCGGAAGTTCTGCGATAGCAGGTGCCGCTCGGCAAGGCTCTCGGAATGCTGGTGCGTCTGGACCACGCACCAGCGCGCAGCTTCGCCGCCGTGACTTTTGTCCGCCGAGTCAGGAAAACCGTTGTTGCAGAAGTTAGTGTGCAGCATGACTCAATACTGTGTCTTTCCCTAATTGAGGTAGTAACTGTCCGAGACACTGCTTTCGAGCGACGTGTAACGGCCGTATCTGGGCAGCTTTGGTTCGTCCACCATCGTCAGGGCAATGCCGGCAAGCTTGGACCGATCGCCAAGATGTCGAATTCCTTCGGCAACGGCCTCGCGCGAGGTTTCCCGCCACCTCACGACGAAGACGACCTTGTCGACATGCCTGGCCAGGATCGAGGCATCGGCCGCGGGTCCGACGGGTGGTGCGTCAATGATCACCGTGTCGAATTTGCCCCGAACTTCCTCAAGCAGCGAGCGCATTCGCGCCGAAGCAAGAAGGGCAGGCGGGTTGCGGGTTCTTGCTCCTGCGGGCAGCATGGATATGCCCGAGCGTTCGTCCAGATGGATCGCGTTTGCGGCCTTCACCGGCAAGGTCAGGAGATCGACCAATCCGACCTTGTCAGCCATGCCGAAGAAGGCCGTGGCGGCCGAAAGGCGCAAGTCCGCGTCGATGACCAGAACCCGTTCGCCGTCGGCAGCCGCCGAGCAAGCCAGGCTCAATGCCAGCGTTGTCTTGCCTTCGCCGGGCATCGCCGATGTCACGAGCACCAGGCGCGGCGAACGGTCCAATTCCGGCGTGGCCTGGATACCGAGGCGAAGCCGCCGCACCGCTTCGCTGTACCTGGAGAGCGGTTTGCGCTCGAGATAGGCCACAGGCTGAGCATGGACGTCTTTCGACCAGCCTGACATCCTTGGCATCGACGCAAGAACCGGAACGGCCAATTCTTCCTCGATCTGCTTCTTTGCCATGAAGCCGGAAGCGAAGAGTTCACGCAGAACGGCGCCGGCGCCCCCGAAGAAGATGCCGAAAACCACACCCAAAGCCGCAAAAAGAGGCCTGTTTGGGAAGCTCGGAGCGCCAGGAACGCTGGCATCGGTGATTACACGCACGCCGCTGTTGAGGAGGGTGGATTTCTCCTCGGTGAGCTTGGCGCGCGACAGGAACGTCTCGAAGAGTTCCTTGTTCGCGGCCGCGATCCTCTCCAGATCGCGTAACTGGACGCCAACCTGACCTTCGATTTCGGAGCGGTTGGATACCGAGTCCAGGGCGCGAGCCAGAGAAGCCTCCCGAGCTTCGGCCGCGTCGACCTCGTTCTTCAGATTGCCGATCAGGCGCTGGACTTCGGCGGCGATCTGTCCCTCGATGTCGCGGCGCTCGGCCTGAGCGGACAAGACCTCGGGATGCCGCTCGCCATACTTCAATTTGAGGTCGGCTTCCCGCCGGGTCACTCCGGAGAGCTGAGCCCTGAGCGCGTTAATCACCACCGACTGCAGCACGTCCGGAATCGACTGGATGTCGCCTCCGGCAGCCTGTACCTTGCTAACTTGCTGATATTGCGAACGTTTCTCGGACAACTCGGCGCGAGCATTGATTAGGGCGACGTTCAACTCGGACAGTTGCTGGTCAGTCAAGCTGCCCGCCTGCGTCGCTACTAGATTGTGATCGATCCGAAACTTCTGGACAGCTTGCTCCGAGCGGCTGAGCTCCGCTCGCAGATAGGCGGCCCGATCGCTGAGCCACGAGGAGGCCTTCTGGACCCCTTCGTAACGGGACCTTATTCGATCTGCCACATAGGCCTGGGCAATCGCGTTCGCGAGCGATGCCGCTTTTTCCGGATCGTAGGCGCCTACATCAAGCTCAATGACGTTGCCAAGCCCGACGCGCGAAACTCCCAGCGCGTTCTGGAGCCATATCAATGCTCCCGGTCCTATCTTGGGGTCTTCCGCCAGCTTTTGGCTGTCGACGACCTGCTGAAGAAGTGACGCAGACCTCAAGACAGCGATCTGACTTTCAATGAATGTTGGATTGTCAGAAAAATCGGAATTGGAGTAATCCTGTGGAGTCATATAGTCGATCGGAGCGTCGAGCAATATCTGAGAGACGCCGGTGTATGTTGTCGGAAGAGTATATGCGGCAGCCATAAACAGTGTGAAAGTGATGACGGCAATTCCGCACACCAGCTTCCACCGACGAAGAAAGAAATCGAAGACTTCCCTGACGTCGAGGGGCAGGAATTCCCGAATCATCCTCGGATTATCAGTTGGACTGGCCATTTCCCGAATCCTCACGATCGACAGCACAACTCCCAGCCCTTCAGCGTCGGCTGAATGGCGTTCATTTCAAAATGGGTCGGGCAGCTAGCCGTTATGCGCTCTCAAACGCATGAATCGTAAGGGTTGGTGTCCCGCCGACATGTCCAAATCGCTCTTCTGCGCCCACTCACCGATCGCGTCACCGGTAAGGCAGAAACATATCAGCTTCGCGGACATCGCCGCCATTACCATTATTGAGTAGTAACTCGGCTAAAGGTCGATCTGGTCTACCCCGTATGCCTCTCCGAGCTTTAAGAAGTCGCCGAGACACCTTCCTCTCGCCCTTCAGGGAGGTCCACTACAACGCTACGATCGTCAAGGATGCTCCTGACGACGAGAGAAGCGGCCGGCCTCGGCAGTTCTGAGGTTGACATGGACACTTATAGCGAAGTCGTTCCGAGTTTTGCAGGTTGGGTGCTCGACGGTCCCGGGGTCATTCTTCTGCTGGCGGCAACCCTGCCGCTGATGCTTCTTCTTAAGGGCCGGCAGCTGGGCTACGGGACCCTTGCCGTCATTATCGGCACTGTCATGTTGCTTTTGTTGGGTATCGAGAATTGGGCGGGAGCGGTCGCCGCCCTTCTCGCCTATTGCGTCCTCGTTTCATTGGCCTTGCTTTCCACCTGGAGGCGTATGAAGCAAATCGAGGACCGCCTCGCATTGGTCGCGTCGGCAATAGACGGCCTGGAAGTCGCCGAGGAGCGGCGACAGACCTACAGCGTCAGGCGTTCGCGCCGGAGGCCGGAAGCCGGAGCAATGGTGCAAACCGTCGCGGTCGGCGCGACGGACAATCCAGAAAGCGAGACGCGATATATCCCAGGGCCGCCTTGGCAAGAGCTGCAAGCGCCCGGTCCGCGACCGGAATCCGCGGCTCCGGCGTCAACGCAATCGGCAGGGCGCGATTTTGCCTCATCGACGGGTGGGAGCCCCTGACAAAAGGTTCGAAGACAAGGATCGGTGTTCCGGCGGCAGGTTCTCGGGCAGCCTGTCCGGACCGAGTCTCAGCAGCGCGGTTCAACTTTTCACTGCATCCGCGGCGTCGCGCGTAATGTCCTTGCTCCGACGAGATCCTGCCGGCCTCTCGCCGGGGGCTTTGCGATGGTCCAGGCGATACTGTCGGGCGCAGTATGCGGGATCGGTGCGGTGGGGCCTGCATTTCGACGGCATGCGGGCACGCCGCGGCATGCTGCTTGGCATCGGTGCGGCACGAGCTGTTGTTCCGAAGTCATCGTGCGCTGCAAGCCAAAGCTGTGCTGCCTGAGCGACTTTAATATACCAAGGGTGTAGGGTTGTACCAAAAGGTGGTAGACTGCGCTGCAATTCGGATGAGGTGACAGATGGAACTTTTTGCCTAGTCGATAGTTGCAGCTTCTGGTTGACCCGGGGGGGTGGATCATGGGCTTGGGCGATTCGGGGAAATGAACTTATCGAAGCAAGTTGGATTGGTGAAAGGACCCACGCTTGCTGACGCAAGCTGGGAGAGGGGAATCTCTGTACTGCCAGGAGCCGTGCGCCGCACCTATGCGGCCAACGCGACTATTGCAGGCGAATACCACACCAAATCCTCTATTCTGATTATGATCGCCGGCTGGGCGGCATTTGCGAAGACATTGCCGAATGGCTCACGTCTCATCGTCGATTTTGCGCTTCCTCGCGAAATTGCGGTGATCGAGTTCGCCGGAAAAGCGGGCGATACGGTGACGGCCCTCTCGGACGTTATCGCGATCGAGCTGGCCGGCCCCGTCCGTACATGTTCTGCGCGTTATCCGCAGTCCATCTGCGAAGCAATCCTGCGGGCTGAGGCGGATCGATATTCAAGGGTTGCGGAACACCTAGCAAGCGTCAGCAGAAGGGGTGCCGTTGAGCGCACGGCCCATTTCCTTCTCGAACTGGCCTGCCGCTCACATCGATCGGCAACGAGCTATCCGGCCCGCTTTGAATGCCCGCTGACCCAGGGCGAACTGGCCGATGCATTGGGACTTTCGGCTGTGCATGTGAGTCGCGTGTTGAAAACGTTGCGACAGACCGCCCTGGCCTCATTCCGTTACGGGGTCGTCGAGTTGCACGATCTTCCGGGACTGATCAAAACAGCCGGATTTGATCGGTCCTACATTTCGAGCTGATGCAAGGCGCCTGGCACGGGCAGTTCAGCGCGCGGAAGTGCTGAACTGCCCAAACCGTTAGGGCCAAATCGTCTCCTTCCGGCAGCCTATTCTTCCAGCGCAAGCCCCAATTCGGCGCGCCGTCGCAGCCAAAGACTTGCGCGGTAGCGAGGATCCCGGGTGCGGTCATGGATCGTATCCAGGATGCGCAGAATGCGGGCAGGGCCGAGCTTGTTGCCCCACTCCAGAGGTCCGTGGGGATAGCCGAGCCCCAGCCGTACGGCGGCGTCCACATCCGCCGCCGATGCAATCTTTTGCTCGACGATCTCGCTGCCGATATTGACGATCATCGCGACCACGCGCTGGCAGACCGCGCCGCAACTATCGCTCACCAGGGTCGCCTTGCGGCCGGCGCTTTTGGCAAGCGCGAGGGCGGCGCTCCTGGCCGTATCGGATGTCGCCGCCGACGCGACGAGCGTGACGTGACGGTCCATGCCGAAATAGGGATCGAACCCGACGCATAGTGAAGATGAGAGGCCAAGCCGCATCGCGGCGCCGGCGACATCGTGCCCCTCCAACCCTACGAGGATGAGGCCGTCCCGCCCTAGCGCCTGATCCTGGAGACCGCAAACAGTGGCGCCGGCCGACGCGACCAGTTTTTGCATTTCGCCGGTGTCATTGTCGGCCAGAACGGTGACGCGATCCGGAATCCCGGCGGTCTCCGCCGGCTGTGTCGATGCGGGCGGAACGGCTTGCCGGCTGCCGTCGTAGGCATAGAAGCCGCGTCCGGTCTTGCGCCCGAGCAGGCCCGCAGCCACACGCTGCGCCGCGATGACGGAAGGGCGGTAACGCGGATCCTGATAGAACTGGTTGTAGACACCCTCCATCACCGGGTGGGAGACATCGAGCCCGGTGAGGTCCATCAATTCGAAGGGGCCCATCCTGAAGCCGGCGGCGTCGCGCAGGATCGCATCGATCTCGGCGATCGAGGCCACGCCCTCCCGCAGCATGGCCAGGGCCTCGGTGCCGAAGGCGCGGCCGGCGTGATTGACGATAAAGCCGGGCGTGTCGCTGGCGACGACGGGCCGGTGGCCGAAGCGGGCCGCAAGCTCGACCAGCGTGTGCTCCACCTCAGGCGCCGTGTGAGCTCCTGAGACGACCTCGACCAGTTTCATCACGGGCACGGGATTGAAGAAATGGTAGCCGGCAATCCGCTCAGGTCGCTTGGCCGCGGAAGCGATCGCCGTGACGGACAGCGAAGAGGTGTTGGTCGCGATGATGGCGTCCGGCCTGACGATTGTCTCCAGCGCCTCGATGAGCTGACGTTTGGGCTCGAGACGTTCGACAATAGCTTCCACCACCAGATCGGCGCCTGCCAGTCGCCCAAGTGTTTCGGCAGGTTCGATATGGGCGAGCAGCTTCTCGACTACCTCCGAGCTGACTTTGCCGGCGGCTGCCCTGGCGCGCTGACGCGACGCGATTTGCTCGATGGCCGCCGCCGCCTTTCCGGGGGCATCATCGACCATCATCACATCGATGCCTGCCGCCGCCAGGACCTCCGCTATGCCGGAACCCATCACCCCGGCGCCTACGACACCGGCTTTCCCGATCCGACTGGTGGGCTCCCCTCCCGCGCCTGCCAAGTCAGCGCCCCTTGAACGAGGGTCCGCGCTTCTCCAGGAAGGCGGCAATGCCCTCCTGTTTGTCCGCGGTATCGAAAAGCAGCTGGAAGGCTTTGCGTTCCAGCCTCAAGGCGGTTTCCAACGGAGCGTCTTCGCCGTTGACGACCGCCTCCTTGATCTGCTCGACGGCCAGCGGCGGAAGACGGCCGATCCTCTCAGCGATTTGCAGCGCATGCTGCAAGGCCTGGCCCTCATCCGTCAGGGTGCTGACCAAGCCGGCACGCTCGGCATCCTCGGCCGAAAACATGTCGCCGGTGAGAAGGAGCATCAGCGTCTTGTATTTGCCGATTGCCCTGAGCAGGCGCTGGGTGCCGCCGGCGCCCGGCATCAAGCCGAGCTTGACTTCAGGCTGACCAAAAGTGGCTGTCCGTGCGGCGACGATGATGTCGGCGTGCATGGCAAGCTCGGACCCGCCGCCCAGCGCGAAGCCTTCGACCGCGGCAATGACCGGCTTCGGGCACCTGGCGATCGCGTCCCAGTAGCGGTGGGTGCGCTGCAGAAGCATGTCGGCCGAGCCGAGCTTTTCAAACGCTTTTATGTCGGCTCCTGCAGCGAAGTTGCCGCCGCGCCCAGCAATAACGATCGAACGGATTTCCGTGTCCTCGGAAAAGCTTGCCACGGCGGCGGCCAGCTTCTGCCGCACTTCGAGGTTGAGCGCGTTGCGCACTTCGGGACGATTGATTTCGACCAGCCCCACATTCTCGACAGGGCGGCTCTCGACGACAACAAGGGATTCTTTCGCGGAACTCATTTCGTGCTGCGGAATCTAACAGGGAAACTTAATTTCATACCCGAATTATGGTCAGCGCCCGCGAGGCCCGCAAGGATATTGTTTGCTGCGACCGGTGCGATCAGAGCGGTCCGCAGGCCTGAGGCGGCTTCTCAGCGTCATGCTTTCGCTCGAGCTCCGATGAGTTCTATCCATTAGCGATGCTCCAGCAAAATGCGCGTCACATGCTCGGCGATGGCCAGGCTCGAGGTCAGCCCAGGGCTTTCGATGCCAAATAGATTGACCAGGCCCGCGATGCCATGCGTCCCGGTATCCTGGATGACGAAATCGCTGTTGGCTTCGCCGGGACCGGAAAGCTTTGGCCTGATACCGCTATAGGCCGGCTGCAGGCTGCCGTCGGCCAGTTCCGGCCAGTATTTGCGGATTTCAGCATAGAAGCGGGTGCCGCGTGCGGGGTCGACGCGGTAATCGAGCGCATCGGTCCATTCGACGTCAGGCCCAAAGCGCGCCGTGCCACCGAGGTCGAGCGTCAGATGGACGCCGAGCCCGCCGGGCTCCGGCACGGGATAGATGAGGTGCGAAAAGGGCGCTCGCGTCGCCACTGAAAAATAGTTGCCTTTGGCGTAGCGAAGCCCGGGCAGGAACCGGCGATCGAATCCTGTGATCGAGCCGGCAAGCGCGACAGCGCCGAGCCCCGCCGCGTTCACGAGCCGCGATGTGGCGATCTCGAAATCTTCGCCGCTTCCCGTGCTGGTTGTCTGGAGAACGATGCGGTCGGCTTCGATCCGGCCCGACACGATGCGGGTGTTGAGCGACAGCAGCGCACCGCCTCCCTCGGCTTCGCCGAGCAGGGCGAGCATCAGCGCGTGGCTGTCGATGATGCCAGTCGAGGGCGAAAGCAGCGCAGCGGTGCAATGCAGCGCCGGCTCAAGCTTGTGAGCCTCGGCGGCGGAGAGGAAACGCAGGTCATCGACACCGCAGGCCGCGGCATTGGCTCGAATTTTGGCAAGCACCGGCTCCTGCCCATCATCGGTCGCGACGATCAGCTTGCCGCAACGCCGGTGCGGGATCGAGCGCTCGGCGCAGTAGCGATAGAGCTTCTCGCGTCCGGCCACGCAGAGCCGCGCCTTGAGCGAGCCTTGCGGATAATAGATGCCGGCATGGATGACTTCCGAATTGCGCGAGCTCGTCTCGGTGCCGATGGCATCCGCCGCTTCGACGATCAGCGTGTCGAAACCTTGCGCGGCAAGGCCGCGCGCGATTGCGAGGCCGACCACGCCGGCACCGGCAATCACGCAGTCAACCCGTTCCATGCCCAGTCCATTCGGTTGCGCGAGCGGCGCCTCACAGCCCTTTCTCAAGGATCATCTGGCTGTTGTCCATTGCTGTCGGGCAATGATGTGCCCGCCGCCGCTTCCGAGACCGACCATGCGCCAGGTTCCCATGGCGCTATCGATCGTGACAGGGCGGCTCTTGCGGCTTGAACCCGCGATGATGCATCACAGCTCAGACACGAGGGCAAATTTCGGACTTCTCGACCAGCGAGATGGTCCTACACTCGCAGACAGGAGCCATCATGGACGCCAGACCGAATTCCCCTGAAGCCCGCGACATCCGCTACCACATGCACGCCTACACCAATGCCCGCAAGCATCAGGAAACGGGACCGCTGGTCATCGAAAAGGGCGACGGCGTCTATGTCGAGGACATTGCCGGCAACCGCTATATCGAGGCGATGGCCGGCCTGTGGAGCGTTGCCGTCGGCTTCTCGGAAAAGCGACTGGTCGAGGCGGCCACGCGGCAGATGTCGAAGCTGCCCTTCTACCACGATTTCGGCTCGAAGGCGCATTCGCCGCTGATCGATCTGGCCGAGAAGCTGGTGCAGATGGCACCGGTGCCGATGAGCAAGGCCTACTTCACCAATTCGGGCTCCGAGGCTAACGACACGGCGATCAAGATGATCTGGTACCGGTCGAACGCGCTCGGCCAGCCGACGCGCAAGAAGATCATCAGCCGCAAGCGCGGCTATCATGGCGTCACCATCGCGTCCGCAAGCCTGACCGGGCTGCCGAACAATCATCTGTCCTTCGACCTGCCGATCGCCAATATCCTGCACACCTCGACGCCGCACCACTGGCGCGATGCCGAGCCCGGCGAAAGCGAGGAGCAGTTTTCCAGCCGTCTGGCCGACGACCTGGAAAAGCTGATCCTCGCAGAGGGGCCGGAAACCATCGCCGCCTTTATCGGCGAGCCGATCATGGGCGCCGGCGGCGTGGTCGTTCCGCCCGCCGGCTATTGGGGAAAAATCCAGGCGGTGCTGTCGAAATACGACATTCTTTTAGTGGCCGACGAGGTCATCTGCGGCTTCGGCCGCACCGGCGAGATGTTCGGTTCGCAGACCTTCGGCATCAAGCCCGACATCATGGTGTTGTCCAAGCAGATCTCGTCGTCCTACCTGCCGATCTCGGCGCTGCTGATCAACGACAAGGTTTTCGAACCGATCGCCGACGAGAGCGATCGCATCGGCACCTTCGGCCACGGCTTCACCGGCGGCGGTCATCCTGTCGCCGCGGCCGTCGCGCTGGAAAACCTCAAGCTGATCGAGGAGCGCGACCTTGTCGGCAATGCGCGCACGGTCGGCGCGCATTTGCAGGCCAGGCTGCGCAAGCTCGGTTCCCATCCACTGGTGGGCGAGGTGCGTGGCGTCGGCCTGATCGCCGCCGTCGAGCTGGTCGCCGACAAGGCGAGCAAGGCGCCATGGGGCAAGCCTGCGGCTCTCGGTGCGCTGGTCAATGGGTTCATGCAGCACAACGGCGTGATCTCGCGCAACATGGGCGATGCGATCGCTTTCTGTCCGCCGCTGATCATTACCGAGGCTCAGGTCGACGCTTTGGTCGACGCGTTCGAACGGTCGCTCGAGGCCGCGCTGCCGCAGGTGCGGCCACGGGACTGACCCATCGATCACTATGGCAGCGCCCGTGTCGGCTCGGTCAGATCGGCATTTCCGAACTGACCTGCTTGCGAGGCATGGTTATTCGGGCTTGTCGTCCGGATGACCGAGTTCGCAGAACCAGCCACCGAGATATTTCACCGACGGCCTCCTTGGGTCGGGAATTGGCGTCTTCGCCTCGACGGCGGCCCGGAACGGCTCGGCGCTGTCCTGCGGGATAAATCCGAGATGATCGGCGCCGCTGTTGTCGACCATCTTCAGCTTGTTGTTGGATAGGCCGAACGAGATGGTGTGGCCGACGCGCGGCGCTGTCAGCGATGCCTCGACCAGGCGCACGCAGTCGGCGAAGGAAAGATACGACCACAGCATGCGCCGGTCGGCCGGCTCGGGGAACGACGAGAAGATGCGCAGGCACACCGTCTCGATGCCGAACTTGTCCCAATAAAGCCGGCTGAGGCTTTCGACGAAATTTTTCGACACGCCATAAAGACTGTCCGGGCGCACCGGCGCGTCGACGCCGATATGCGCCTCGATTTCGTGATAGCCGATGGCATGTACCGAGGAGGCGTAGACGACGCGCTTCACGCCGTGTTTCCGGGCGCCTTCATAGATGTGGTAGGAGCCGCGAATGCTGGAATCGAGGATGGTCTGCCACTCGCATTCGAGCGGCGCGCCGCCGAAATGCACGATCGCATCGCAGTCCTTGGTGGCCGCGATGGTCGCCTCCATGTCGGCAAGATCGAAGACGGCTTCTTCTTCATGAGGCGCAAGATCGCTGAACGGCCCGCGGCCCGCCAGGCGGATCTTGCTTGCCAGCGGCACCAGTCCCTTGCGCAATTGCGAGCCGAGCCGGCCAGCGGCGCCGGTGATCAATATACGTTCGTAGTGCGGCATCGTTTACTCCACTTGCGCGACGGCGGCATTGATCCGCGAGATCGCCTCGGCCAGCACCCCTTCGCCGGTCGCCGTCGAGATGCGGAAATAGGGTGACAGTCCATAGGCGAAACCCGGCACCGACGCCACGCGTCCTTCGTTGAGAAGATAGTTGGCCACGGCCGCGTCATCCTCCAGGACGAGGCCCTTGGGCGTCTTGCGGCCGATCAGGCTGGCGCAGCCGATATAGGCGTAGAAGGCGCCCTCCGGCGGCGACAACGTCAGTCCGTTTATCTTCCTGATGCCGTCCACTACCAGGTTGCGGCGCGCCTCGAAGGCCTGCCGGAAGCGCGCGACTTCATCCTGCGGCCCGTTGAGGGCGGCGACGGTCGCGGCTTGTGCGATCGAGCACACCGAGGTGCAGGACTGGCTCTGGATCGTCGACATCGCCTTGATGAGTGGCGCGGGGCCGGCTGCGTAGCCGACGCGCCAGCCGGTCATGGCGTAGGACTTCGAGACGCCGTTGACGATCAGGGTGCGGTCCTTGAGCTCGGGGCAGGCCTTGCCGAAGGAGACGAATTCGCGTCCGTCGAAGAGGATGTGCTCGTAGATCTCGTCGGAAAGGACCAGCACCTGCGGGTGTTTTGCCAGGACCGCGCCCAGCGCCTTGAGATCGGACGCGGAATAGACCGCGCCAGACGGGTTGCCGGGCATGTTGAGGAAAAGCCACTTTGTCCTTGACGTGATTGCCTTTTCCAGCAGGGCCGGCGTCAGCCGGAAACCTGTGGTCTCCGGGCATTCGACGACGACGGGCGTGCCGCCGAGCAGCTTCACCATTTCGGGATAGGAGACGAAATAGGGCGCCGGCAGGATCGCCTCGTCGCCTGGCTCCAGCGTCGCGATCAGGGCGTTGAAGATGATCTGCTTGGCGCCGTTGGCGACGACGATGTCGTCGGCCGTGTAGTCCAGCCCGTTCTCACGGCGGAACTTGCCGGCCACGGCTTCGCGCACTTCGATGGTGCCAGCGGCAGCGGTGTAGAGCGTCTGTCCTGCTTTCGCCGCGAAATGGGCGGCATCGATGATGTGAAGCGGGGTCGGGAAATCGGGTTCGCCCAACCCGAGGTCGATCACGTCCACACCCTTGGCGCGCAGCGCCTTGGCGGCCTGCGAAGCCGCCATGGAAGCCGAAGGCTTCACCGCCGAGAGGCGCGAGGCAACGTAACTCATTGGTCGTTCTCCGAGATGTAACCCTTGGATCGGTCGTTGACCCGCGCGGCGGCACTGCGCTTGGCCGGATCGCCATAGCCGCCGCCGCCCGGCAGTTCGAGGATCAGCCGCCGCCCGCCGGGGACGTGCTGCCAGCCCTTGGGGCGCATCTTTGTGCCGTCGTCGAGCTTGACCACGCCGGCGACGCCGGGCTCGCCGCCATTGCGCCCGCGCGGGGGATGGTTCACTCGGTCGAACATGGCGGAGAAGTCGAACTCGTGGCCGTCGGTCGCGGCGATCTCGATGATCTGACCCAGGCCGCCGCGGAACTCGCCGTCGCCGCCGGAATTCGGCCGCAGCTCTTTGCGCCAGATCACGATCGGACCGGTATGCTCCGTCGCCTCGATCGGCATCGTATGGACACCGGACGGGAAGGCCGTCGCCGACAGCCCATCGAGCTCAGGCCGCGCGCCCATGCCGCCGGAGTTGAACATCAGCACTTCGGCGCGGCGGCCGGACGCGCCGGCGACGGGCCGCGCCGAAATGTGGATGTTCCACAGCGCGCCGGCGCCTTCGGCGAGGATCTTTCCGGGCAACGCCTTGGAGAACGCGCCAAGCACCAGATCGGGCACCATGTGGCCGAAGATGTGCCTCAACGCCACCGGGGCCGGCCGCACGGCATTCAGGATGTTGACCGGCGACGACACGGTGAAGAAGGCGAGCGAGGCGGCATTGTTCGGGATGTCGGGCGCCACCATGCATTTCAGCGCATAGCAGGCATAGGCCTTGCTGTAGATGATCGGGCAGTTGATGCCCCAGCGGCTCATCGGGTCGGTGCCGGTGAAGTCGACCTCGACATGGTCCTGGCGGACCGACACCGTGGCCGCGAGTTTCACCGGCTCGTCGTAGCCATCGGTCACCAGCTCGTTCGACCAGCTTCCCTTGGGCAGCGCCTCGATGCGTTCCAGCATGGCGTCGCGGGTGCGCGAGAAGATGAAATCGCCTAACCCATCCAGCGAGGTCAGGCCGATCTCCTTCATCATGTCGACGAGGCGCCGGTGCCCGACCTCGTTGCAGGCAGCGAGCGAATAGAAATCGCCGACCACCTGGTTGGGCTCGCGGACATTGGCGCGCAGGATCCTGACCAGATCGAGATTGACCTTGCCCTTTTCCGCGAACTTCATAATCGGGATCTGGATGCCTTCCTCGTAGACCGACTTGCCGTCGGCGCCGAAGCCGCGCCCGCCGACATCGACGACATGTGCCGTGCAGGCGAAGAAGGCGACGAGCTCGCCGTTGAGGAAGGACGGGGATACCATGGTGATGTCGTGCAGGTGGCCGGTGCCCTGCCAGGGATCGTTGGTGACGTAGGTGTCGCCTTCGAACATCTGGTTGCGCGGGATTTCGTGCATGAAATGCAGCACCGCCTCGGCCATGGTGTTGACGTGGCCCGGCGTGCCGGTGACTGCCTGCGCAAGCATCTGGCCGCGCGGGTCGAACACGCCAGCCGACAGGTCGCCGGATTCGCGCACCGAAGTCGAGAAGGCGGTGCGCAGCAGGGTGAGCGCCTGCTCCTCGACCACCGAGATCAACCGGTTCCACATGACCTGCATGCGGATTTCGCCAATATCGCTCATGCCTGGCTGCCTTTGCGGATCAGAAGGATCGCGCCGTCGCTCTGGATGACGGCGTCGAAGCTGGTGGTGACGACGGTGGAAGTTTCGCGCTCGACGATGACCGCGGGGCCCGCGATCCGATCGCCGGGGCGGAGCGTGTCGCGCTCGACGATGCCGTAGCTGCGCGGCGCGCCGCTGACCGGATCGAACACCTCGCGGGTCGTTTTGAGTTCGCTCGTCCTCTTGCCGAGTGTGAGCTCGTGCCTGGCGACGGCGGGACGAACATCCGTCGCCTTGACCGACCAGGTGACGATCTCGATTTCCAGTCCGTCGAGCCCCTCGATGGCGCGGCCGAAGAAGCGCTGGTAATTCTCCTCGAACAACGCCTTGAGTTCTGCAACGGCATCGTCGCCGAACGGCTCGTCTGCCACCGGCACGGGGATTTCCCAGCCCTGGCCGGCATAGCGCATGAAGGCGGTGATTTCGCAGACGATCCTGCCGCTGGCGCCGCCGCGCACAAAACCCTCGGCGGAGGCCTTGAGATCGGCGAGCAGGGCATTCACTTCGGCAGGCTGGAACCGCGACAGGCGCGTCAGCTTCGAGGCCAGCGCCTCGTAGCCGAACGGCGCCTTGAGGAAGCCGATCGCCGAGCCGACGCCGGCGCCGCGCGGAACGATGCAC